>NZ_JBSFWK010000008.1:0-276179 GCF_053594815.1 Streptomyces sp. NPDC002577
TGCTCACCGGCACCTCCACCGACACGTACACCAACCTGTCCACGACGGCGTACCTGAACTGGTGCGAGCGCGTCGGGCAGGACCCCGTGTACGAGGCGTACCCGGCCCACGACCCGTGCGCCGGAGCGGTCGCCGCCGACCGCCTGCTCGCCCGCCCGGACCGGCCCGACGCCGTCTACGGGCTCTTCGACCCCAACGGAATCGACCTGCTGGCGGCGGCACGCCGGTATGGGCTGCGCGTACCCGACGACCTGCTCCTGGTGTGCTGCAGCGAGTCGTCCGTCTACGCCAGCACCGAACCCCCCATCACCACCCTCTCCCTCAAGCCGCGCCGCATGGGCACCGCAGTGGTGCAACTCCTCATCGACGCCATCGAAGGCGTCGAATCAGAGGAACCGATCCAACAGGTGCTGCCTACGGAACTCAAGGTTCGGACGTCCTCTCAGCGGCAGCAGCCGCACACCCTGGGTGACCCGCCTCGCTCACCTGGACAGGAAGAGGACACGGACCGGCAGGTGGCTTGCTCTGGGGGCGTCCACAGTTCCAGTCCTTGACACGTCCTGGCCGTCAACTGACCCGCTGGTACTGCCCTAGGCCCTGGCGCGGCTGCCCGCCGACGACGACCGTGCCACCGCCACAATTCGGGACCCCGAACAGGTATACGGCAAGGGTGTCGAAGTTCTATGATGTCGGGCATCCCGCCTCAGTGGTTCCCCCCGTGCCACTGAGGCGGGTTCGCCTTTGGCGCTCGCGTCGGATCCGGGGGCCGCCTTGGGCGGTAGACGGCGCAGCCAGTCCTCGGGTGGGGCCCGCGCCCGCCCGCCGCGGGGAACTTTCTCGTTTGAAGCCCGACGGATGAAGGTTCGAGCTGACCGCCATCCCTGTCGTCCATAGGCGGCATCGACCAGGTGGCATGGACCATGCGGAAGAAGCCACGATCCGTTGCGGAATCCACTCGCCCTGGCCGTGGACGATTGTCCTGGCCCCACGGTCAAGGGGGGTATGAAGCGGTGTCAATCGTCCGTGTCTGCCGACTCGACAGCCGCCAGTGTCACGGTGCCGTCGTCCGAGACCGACCAGCCGGGGTTGTGGCACACCTCCCAGCGGTGGCCGTCGGGGTCGGCAAAGTAGCCGTGGTAGCCGCCGAACGCCGCGCGTTGCGGTTCTTTGAGGACAGTCGCTCCTGCCGCACGGGCCCGCTGCATGGTTGCGTCCACTTCGGCGGGCGAATCGAGGTTCTGTGCGAGGGTGAACGGTGTGCCGGGTGTCGCCGCATGTCCGGTGTCGGCGCCGAGGTCGGCCAGGGGAAAGAGTGCCAGGGCCAGCCCCTTGCCGATCTGGTAGAAGACGATCTCGTCCAGATCGAGCAGCGGTTTCCAGCCCAGACCATGGCTGTAGAACCGGCGGCTCACTTTCAAGTCCTCGACGCCCAAGGTCACGAGATTCACCTGCTGGTTCATGAAACACCCCGATGTGCCGCTAGGAGATCGCCGTCCAGCCGCAACGCTACCGCCGGCGGCAGGCGATCCTGGGCTTGCCGGGCTTGCCGGGCTTGCCGGGCTTGCCGGGCTTGCCTTGGGCCATGCCGCACGGCTATCCACTGATCAGAGCTTTCTATTGGCCACGGGCGATGATCGACGCCCACGATGACCCCAGCCATGAGGGAGCCAAAACCGCGACGGCGTCCTCAGCGGCTGCCGCACGGGCTGAATTCCGCACCGCCCGGGAGCAGATGGCCGCTGTGCTGGGCACCGACCACCCGGACCGGGTGGCGGAGGTCATGGACAGCCTGCGCTCGTATCCGGGCAAGCACCGCATCGGCTGCCCGCTGCTCCTGCTGCACGGCGGCGAGGACCCCCTCGCCTGCTATGAGGACCAGGAGCCCTTCCTGCGCGCCGCCGACCCCTCCACCGCCACCGTGCGCATCTGGCCCGACGGCGAGCACACTCTCTACAGCCACGCCGCCGAGCGCGACGCCTGCACCGGAGACCGGTTCATGGATGATCTTGTTGGACAGGGCCTCCCGAGCAGCTAGGAGTAACAGTGGACTTCACCGTCGAGACCGCCACCGACGCGGTCGTGGACAGCTTTCGACAGAGCCAGGATCAGCGGTTGCGAGAGGTGATGGGGAGCCTGACTCGCCATCTGCACGCCTTCGTACGGGACATCGAGCCCACGATGGAGGAGTGGGAGGCCGCGATCGGTTTCCTCACCGCCGTCGGCCAGAAATGCGACGACACCCGGCAGGAGTTCATCCTGCTCTCCGACGTCCTGGGCGTCTCCATGCTCGTCGAGACCCTGAACGGGACCGAGAAGGGAACCGAGAGCACCGTCCTCGGCCCCTTCCACATGACCGAGTCCCCCCACCGTGAACTCGGCGACTCCATCGACCTCCTCGGCACCGGCCGCCCCTGCGTCGTCTCCGGCCAGGTGCTCGCCCCCGACGGCACCCCGCTGGCGGGCGCCGGACTCGACGTCTGGCAGTGCAACGAGGACGGCTTCTACGACGTGCAGCAGCCTGACGTACAGCCCCCGGGCAACGGGCGCGGCCTGTTCCGTACGGACGACGAGGGCCGCTTCTGGTTCCGCACTGTCGTCCCCTCCCACTACCCGATCCCCACCGACGGCCCGGTCGGTGGCCTTCTCGAAGCCACCGGCAGGCACCCCTACCGGCCCGCCCACATCCACTTCATCGCGAGTGCCGACGGCCATCGACCGGTGACCACCCACGCGTTCGTCGCTGACGGCCCGTACATCGACTCCGACGCCGTCTTCGCGGTCAAGCGGGGCCTGATCACCGACTTCACCGAGTCGTACGACGAGCAGGAGGCCGAGCGCTTCGGTGTGACCGCACCCTGCACACACGCCAGGTTCGACATCGTCCTGGCGCCGGAACCCGAGGCGACGTGATGATTCCGCAGCAGTCCTCCTTCACGTACGAGGCACTGCCCATGCGCGTGGTCTTCAGCGCCGGCAGCCTGCCCCAACTGCCCCAGGAGGCAGAATGGTTCGGTCTGCGGCGGCTGCTCGTGGTGTCCACTCCGGGGCAGCGTGTTCTCGCCGAGCGCGCCGCCGCGCTGATCGGCGACGACGCGGCAGGCGGTGCGTCGGCTGTTCACCGAGGTCCTACGCGCACGGTCATGGGCTGTCCTTTCGACGGCCCCCGGGCCGCTGTCGGCCCGGGGGCGAAGGGGTGTTCAGGAGAATCGGGTCCGCAGTTCCGTCTCGAGGTTCTCCAGCGTGCGGCCGCGCGTTTCGGGGACGTACAGCTTCACGAAGGCCAGGGAGAAGAGACCTGCCACCACGAAAAGGAAAAAGGTGCTGGAGATGCCGATGCCGGACACCAGCGACGGGAAGACCAGGCCGATGACGAAGTTGGTCAGCCACAGCACCACGGCTGCGACGCCCATCCCGAAGCCGCGCATCCGCATCGGGAAGATCTCCGAGAGCATCAGCCAGGTCACCGGCGAGATCGCGCCCTGCTGGAAGGCGAGGAAGGTGATGGTCATGGCGAGCACTGCGTAGGCCCGCCCCGTGCCCTCCGGCAGCGTCAGAGAGAAGACGCCGATCAGCAACAGCGCGCTGGTCGTGCCGATCTGGCCGGCCATCAGCATGGGTCGGCGGTCGGCCCGGCTCAGCAGCCAGATGCCGATGAAGGTGGCCAGCACCGAGATCACGCCGTTGGCGATGTTCGCCGTCAGTGCGCTGTCCGAGGTGAACCCGGCGTCGGTGAGGATCTGCGTGCCGTAGTACATGATCGTGTTCACGCCGGTGATCTGCTGCACGATCGCGATGCCGAAGCCGACGAACATCAGCTTGCGCACCCACGGTGTGGCCTTCATGTCCTTCCAGCCGCCGAGCTTCTCCTGCTCGTCCTTGACGGCGAGGGCGGTCACCTCGCTGAGTTCGGCCTGGGCGCGGGCCTCGGACCTGACCTGCTTGAGCACCTCGAAGGCCTCGTTGAAGCGGCTCTGGGAGGCGAGCCAGCGGGGGCTCTCCGGCATGACCAGCATGCCGAACCAGAGCACGACGGCCGGAATGGTCGCGATCACCAGCATGTAGCGCCAGACGCCGCCGGACTCGCCGCCCACGTGGGCGATGATCGCGTTGGACGTGAAGGCCAGCAACTGCCCACTGACGATCATCAGTTCGTTGCGGGTGACCAGCGCGCCGCGCCGCTCGGCGGGCGAGATCTCCGCAAGGTACACGGGCACCGTCACGGACGCGCCGCCGACCGCGAGGCCGAGCACGAACCGCGCCACCACCATCACCGCGGTGGTCGGGGCCAGCGTGCAGCCGAGCGCGCCGATGAAGAACAGCACGGCCAGCAGGAGGATGTTGCGGCGCCTCCCGCGCGCATCCGACATCCGGCCGCCGGTGACCGCGCCGAGCGCGGCGCCCAACAGCAGCGAGCTGGTGACCATGCCCTCCGTGACCGGGGTCAGGCCGAGGTCGTCGGTCATGTAGGGCAGGGCGCCGTTGATGACGCCCGTGTCGTAGCCGAAGAGGAGTCCGCCGAAGGTGGCGATGACGGTGATGAGCCGCAGCCGCCGGGAGACCGCCGGCGGAGCGTCGTCGATGAGCGTGGAAGGGGTGGTGCGCGCCTGTGCCGCGTCGTCCCTGACGTCCATGGCGGCCTCCTACCGGTTGTTGTTCGGGCGTCGGGTTCCGGTCAGGCCGCAACCGGCCAGGTGTTCACGGGTGCGTACGGCGATGGGCAGCGGTACGTCGGGAGCGCACGGGTACAGGTCCTGCTCGACGATGACGAACAACTCGGCGTCGAGCCTGGCGAGTTCGGCCACCACGTCGGCAGGGTTCGGCACACCTGCCGGAGGCGACACGCACACGCCGCGCTTGACCGCCTCGCCGAAGGAGAGGTCCTCGGCGGCGACCTGATGCTCGTCCTCGGGGAACCAGATGCCCCACGAGTCGGGGGCCGAGCCGAGGCACAGGTTGCCTGCGGTGGTGCGGAGGGTGGATGGCGCCGTTGCCATGGCGTGTCCTTCGGGGAGGGGACGGGGGACGTCAGCTGGAGGTGGGGAAGGTGAACCCTGCGGTGACCTGCTGTTTGGGCGGGGGCCGGCACGCCCTTCGGGCCGTGCTGCACCACGGCCAGCTCCACGCCGGCGGCGAGCAGCGCCTTGGCGGCGGCGTACGGCTCGCGCTCGCCGGTCGCCACCTCGCACTCGTCGATGACGGCGACGGTGGTGTGCCGAAGCGCCTCTGCCGCCCAGGTACTTGCCGAACGAGGTGACCTCCGCCAGCCCCACGCCTGTCTGGAGCGGATACACATCCACTCCCACGCGGCCCATGGTCAGCACTTCGATCGGCATCACGCTGGTTTCGTTTCCCTTCGCCCCGGAGATTCCGGGAACTATCGCGCTCTACTAGAGCGCTCTAGGCGAGTACGATGACCCCTGTCCAAATGTCATGTCAATAGGTTGTTGCGGGGAGATTTCGAGACCGCCCCGGCGCAGAAGAGCCGCGAGGGCCGCCTCGGTGGGAGACCACTTCCCGTGGCGGGCTACTTCCGAAGCTGTGACGATGGCGTACAGCCTTCGGATGCGACGGCACGACGGCACCTGGGAGACGACATGCCGATCAGCCGGTTGGGACTCGTCGTGCACGGGGGCCGCCCGGAGGCCGTGTCGGCAGCACAGACCGTGCGTGACTGGTGCACGGGGCACGGCATCGGGTGCGTGGACATCGATGTGTGGCAGGGCCAGGGGAGGCGCCGCGGTGCCCGGGAGGAGATGCAGGCCGCGGGCAGTCCTGATCTCGTCGTGACGCTCGGCGGGGACGGCACGTTCCTGCGAGGTGCGCGTGTCGCAGCCAAGAACAACAGCCGGGTGCTGGGCGTCGACCTGGGGAAGGTCGGTTTTCTGACCGAGGTCCCGGTCACCGATGTGGAGGACGCGCTGGACGCCGTGCAGGCAGGAGAGTGCGCGTGCGAAGAGCGGATGACGCTGACGATGCGGGCGTCCAGGCTGTTGGAGGTGCCCACCGATGTGGAGCAGATCCTGTGCTACGGGCGGGGGCCTGCGTTGCCGCCGCCCCCGCCGCATCCGGGTCGCGGCGAGAACGACTCGGTCGGCGTCGCGCTGGATGTCACCGCGCTGAACGACATCGTCGTCGAGAAGCTGGCGCGGGACCACCAGGTCGGCGTGGGGGTCTACATCGCCGACCGGCTGCTGGCTTCGTACTCGGCGGACGGCCTCATCGTCGCCACTCCGACGGGCTCGACCGCCTACAGTTTCGCCGCGGGGGGACCGGTGCTCTCTCCTCGGATGCGAGCGGTGGTCTTCACTCCCGTCGCCCCGCACATGGCGTTCAACCGTACGGTGATCGCCGCGCCGGACGAGTCGATCGCGCTGCGAGTGCTGCCCCATTCCGGTCGCGCCGTGGTCAGCGTCGACGGGCAGCCACGCGGCATCCTCGAGCCGGGTGACTGGATCGCGGTGCTGGTGGCGCCAGAGCCCCTGCGTATCGTCAGGCTCGCGCCCGCCAACTTCTACGGTCGGCTCCGGGAGCGGATGAGGCTTACGGACGCTCCCGCGACGGCTGCCGACGGTGCGGCGGCATCCCCGTCCTGGCCCGCGGGCCCCGTGCCCGACGGCCTGCGCCATCTCCGCCTCCCTCCACCGCCTTGACGGCCGGCAGTGGTTCCCGTGCCGGGCGCGCGCTACCGTCCGGCCGACATGGGGGGAATGTCGCCGGAACACGAGGGGCAGGGCCGTGGCGTTACCGTGATGGCGGTACTTCGAACGATCAAGGCGGATCAGCATGCACGGCGAGTACAAGGTGCCCGGGGGCAAACTGGTGGTGGTCGATCTCGACGACCGCGACGGAGTTCTGCGCAATGTCCGGGTGGCGGGGGACTTCTTCCTCGAGCCTGACGAGGCACTCGTCGCCGTGAACGAGGCTCTCGAAGGGGCCCCCGTAACCGCGGAGGCCGCTGAGCTCGCCCGGCGGATCGAAGCGGGCCTTCCTGAAGGCACCGTGATGTACGGCCTCACCGCGGAAGGCGTTGCCGTCGCCGTCCGCCGCGCGCTTGCCCAGGCCACGGACTGGACCGACTACGACTGGCAGCTCATCCACGAGCCTCCTCAGCCGCCTGCCCTGCACATGGCGCTCGACGAGGTCCTCACCGCAGAGGTCGCCGCGGGCCGCCGGCCGCCGACTCTGCGGGTGTGGGAGTGGGGCGGACCGGCCATCATCATCGGTAGCTTCCAGTCCCTGCGCAACGAGGTCGACGCCGAAGCCGCTCGCCACCACGACATGACCGTCGTACGGCGCATCTCGGGTGGCGGGGCCATGTTCGTGGAACCCGGAAACACCATCACGTACTCGCTGTCCGTGCCCGCCTCCCTCGTGTCGGGGCTGTCCTTCGCCGACTCCTACGCCTACCTCGACGACTGGGTCCTGGGTGCCCTCGACGACATGGGCATCAAGGCCTGGTACCAGCCGCTCAACGACATCGCCACCGAGGCGGGCAAGATCGCCGGGGCCGCGCAGAAGCGCATGGTCGGCCACGACGGTGGTCCGGGCGCGGTCCTCCACCACGTGACCATGTCCTACGACATCGACGCCGACAAGATGCTCGAGGTGCTTCGCATCGGCCGGGAGAAGCTGTCCGGCAAGGGCGTCAGCAGCGCCAAGAAGCGTGTCGACCCGCTCAGGCGGCAGACCGGCCTGTCCCGCGACGCCGTCATCGACCGCATGATCGAGTCATTCCGTGCACGCTACGGCCTCACCACCGGCCGTATCACCCGGCAGGAACTCGAGCGTGCTGAGGAACTCACCGTCACGAAGTTCTCGTCGCCGGCGTGGACCGGCCGCGTGCCGTAAAGCAGACCGATGCGGGTGCACTGCTTCCATGCAGCAGTACTGCCGCATGGAAGCAGTACTGCTGCGATGTACCACCATGCCGGTGCCGCGGTGCCGCCCACCACTGCGGCAGGATGGGGCCATGAGCGTAGTCAAGATCAACGTACTGACCGTACCGGCTGAACAGCGGGACATCCTGGAGAAGCGCTTCGCCTCCCGGGCGCACGCCGTCGAGAACTCCGACGGTTTCGAATGGTTCGAACTCCTCCGCCCGGCCGAAGGCACCGACAATTACCTCGTCTACACGCGGTGGCGCGACGAGGAGTCCTTCCAGGCTTGGCTCGAGGGGCCGATGAAGGCGGCACATCAGGGCGGCAGCGCGGAGGGCGGAGAGCGCCCCAAGCCGGCGGCCACCGGCTCCACACTCTGGTCCTTCGAGGTCATTCAGCAGGCTGCGCCGAAGAACGCTTGAACTGTCGGCGCCCGGAGGGATGCCTGACGGCATCCGTGGGGCGCCGACCGTGGTGCGCTGCCGGAGCCGCCTACCCGAACGACGCCGCCTTGCCCGCGCTGCGCGCGGCGCGGGCAAGGCAGGGCTGGGCGGCTGGCCTGCCCCCACATCACGCGGGCCTGGGACCTCGCCCGCGTATCGAGCGGAGACTTGCCGCCGATCCGAATCTCGTTCCCGTTCCCGTTGCCGTCGCGTCAAGGCTGTCGCTTTGTCCGCGGGAATCAATGACGCCGAGATATTGTTGTATATGACACGTATATGAGATTCCCGGCCGCACTGTCGCTCGACTGCTCGGCTCCGGTTGATCGGGGTGTATGCCGCACCGCTGCTGCCACCGCCGAACCGGGCCTTACCGCCACGGGCCGCAGCGGCCGCGTGTAGGGAGAGTGGCGTCAATGACCATGCTGCGTACGCGGGCTCCGCACTGTTACATCTCCGGCTGGTGTTCGACGACCTCGCACCGTCGCTGCGAGGGCAGGTATGCAGGGACGGCATGCTGCTGCCCCTGTCATGAGGCGACCGCTGTTGCCGCCGCGGCGCCCTGGTCGGGGGAGTCGGAGAAGCTGAGTGCATCCGAGGATGTGGCGGCGTAATGCCCCAGGGCTGGGGGCGGTCTGTCGACACCGGTCGGATGGGGGTGATCGCGGTGTCCGGCGAAGGCGGGTGGCCTCTCGCCGGCGGGAGGGCTACTCGGGCAGCGGGCGGTCCTGGACGACGTTCTTCATGACGAGGGTGGACGTCAGGCGCTGGACGCCCGGCAGTTTGGCCAGCTGCTTGTCGTAGAGCTGCTGGAAAGCCGCGAGATCGGCGGTGGCGACGCGCAGCAGGTAGTCGGGTTCGCCGAACAGGCGCTGGGCCTGGAGCACGTGCGGGACCGCGGCCACGGCCTCCTCGAAGGCGTCGACGGTATCGCGGTCCGACCAGCGCAGGGTGGCGAAGACGAGGGCCTCGAAATCCAGGCCGACGGCGGCCGGGTCGACGATCGCGCGGTAGCCGCGGATCGCTCCCTCTCGCTCGAGGTCACGCAAGCGGCGGTGGCAGGGCGAGACGCTCAGTTTCACGCGCGCGGCGAGCTCGGTCACCGTCAGGCGGCCGTCCAACTGCAGTTCGGTAAGAATCTTCCGGTCCAGGGCATCCATGAAGAAGATTCTCCCTCAAATGGCGCGATCATGAAGTAGGTACGCAAACACTTTCGGGCAAATCGCGCCTAATCTTCCCTCTTGGAACGTTGAATGTGAGAGGGATCGATCCATGGACACGACCACGATCGCGGCTTTCCTGGCAGTGGACCTGCTGCTGGTGTTCACCCCCGGCGCGGACTGGGCCTACGCGATCACCGCGGGACTGCGGGACCGGTCGGTCGTCCCTGCGGTCGCCGGGCTGATAGCCGGATACGCGGGATACACGCTGCTTGCCGTGGCCGGCCTGGTGGTGATCGTGGCGAGTTCGGCGAGCCTGATCACCGCGCTGACCGTCCTTGGGGCCGCCTATCTGATGTGGCTGGGCTGGGGCGTACTGAGGAAGCCTGCCGTCCTGGCCGCGTCCACGGAGAAAATGGCCTCCTCGCGCCTGCAGATCATGCTCAAGGGAGCCGGGATCAGCGGCCTGAACCCCAAGGCGCTGCTGCTGTACTTCTCGCTGTTTCCGCAGTTCATCGACTTCGGGGGCGGCTGGCCTGTGGCCGCACAGACGGGGCTGCTCGGCATGCTTCACATGACGGCCTGCGCTGTCGTCTACCTCGCCGTCGGCGTCCTGGCCCGCACGGTGCTGAAGACCCGGCCCTCGGCAGCCAGGGCGGTCACCCGCACCTCCGGTGCCATGATGATCGTCATCGGTGGGTTGCTGCTGGTGGAACGCCTGGCCGGCTGACGAACCCGCCCCACCCGTTCGCACACCTTGATGTCCGTCGAAAGAGAGCCCATGGAAGATCAGACGCAGCAGGAACAGGCGAGCCCCGAGGTGCACAAGCGCATCCAGGCCAGTTTCGACCGCCAGGGGCTGATGAGCCACCTCGGTGCACGCATGTCCCACATCGCGCCCGGCCGTGTGCACATCGTCCTTCCCGGCAGGCCCGAAGTGACCCAGCAGCACGGCTACTTCCACGCCGGTGCCACCAGCGCCATCGCGGACAGCGCCGGCGGCTACGCGGCCTTCACCCTGTTCCCCGAGAACACCGAGGTGCTCACCGTCGAGTACAAGATCAACCTTCTCGCACCCGCCGTCGGCGACCATATCGAGGCGGTCGGAACCGTCCTGAAGTCCGGACGCACCTTGACCGTGTGCCAGTTGGAGGTGTTCGACGTCCAGGACGGCCGGCGGTCGCTCGTCGCCAACGGACAGCAGACGCTGATCCGCGTGAACAGGCCCGAGCAGTGAGTCCGCAGCCGTTGCGTCGTGCAGGGTGCGGCCGATGCCGACCATGATGCCCACGGCGATCCCGCGGCGCAGGACGGCGATTACTCGACGGAGTTGAAGCGGCTCGTGCCCCCGTGGACATCGTTGCCGACCTCCAGGCTGCCCCCGGCGGCGTCCTTGGGGGTGAGGGTGAAGGCGATCCGATGGGTACGGCTCCGAGATGCCTTCGCATCGGCGTCGGCATTGACCACCCATGCCTTGACGCCGCCCTTGGCCCCGGCCTCGTGACGCAGTTCGACCGTGAACTCCATCTGAATCGGGCCGACTTCGAAGCGCACCGCCTCTCCGGACCCGGCCGCGGCCGCCTGCATCAGCCCGTCCCTGATCGCCCGCACCGCGGCGGCGAGTTCGATGTCCGCGAAGTCCGGCACTGATCCTCCTGTCGTCGACTGACGATCGACGGTAGGGCATGCCGCTCCGTCCCGTCTTCCCTTGGTGACCGCTGGTGGTCCGGTCGGGCTCGGACGGTCCCGAGCGTGGTGTGTATCAGCGGCCGCTGAGGCGGCGCCACCAGGGAGACGGTGGCTTCGGCGCATCGGACGTGGGGTACCTCAGGACCTGGCGTACCGAACCAGGCGGCAGGCACTCGGCTCCGGTGACCCGCAGATCGCCTGAGGACGCCCAGCTCAGGGTGACGGAGGCGTCGGGAATGCCGGCGAGCGCGGAGAGGTCCATGGTCGCCGGTCTGCGGCCGGCGTGCGTGAACTGGACGTGCAAGCGCAGCGCCCGAAGCGAGGGAAACAACCGGGGAAGGAGATCCGCGGTGCAGAGGTCTCCGGTCGCATAGGTGGTCACCTGCGCGCTGGTCACGCCGGGCAGACGGACCACCTGGGAGAGGTCCGGTGGGCAGAGGTCTTCGATGGTGAGGTCCACGTCCTGCAGCGAGGGGAGCCGGCTGAGCGCGGCCAGCTCTTCGGCCGGCACCGGCGCGCCGGACAGGGCGAGTGACGTGAGGTGCGGCCAGCGACGGATCGCATGGAGGTCGTCGACGACAAGGTTGCCGAGAAGCCGGAGCTTCCGCAGACCTGCGGGAAAGGGAACGTCGGTCAGCGTGAGGCGGCGTGCCGCCCCGCCCCGATCCCACCGCAGGGTCGCATCGTGGAGCGTCTCCACGTCCTGCAACGGGGACAGGTCGGGGCCGCTGGGCACGTTCCGGAGTATGACGGTGTTCACGCGCAGGCGACGCAGGGCCGAGTAGTCCGTGAGTCCGCCGCAGTCGGAGAGGCACAGCACGGAAAGCTCCGGCAGGTCCGCCGCCAGGAACTCCAGGTCCTGAAGCTTGTCGTTGGCATCCAGGGTGAAGTCGTCCGGGCGGGCGTGGCGGAGTACGGGCGACAGCGCCTCTGCTCGGAAGTCGCCCACGCAGGAGAGCACGGGGACCGAACCGATCGCGGACAGCGCGGAGAGCTGCGCCGCGCTGCGCACAGTAAGGCGTACTCCTGCGAGCGGTGTGTGGACGAGGATGCCCTCTGCGTATGCCCGGGCGTCGAAGCCGTCCCAGGCGTCCGCGAGTTCCTGCCGGACGTCCTGGTCCGGATGGGCGCGGAAGGAGTGCAGCACCTGATAGGCGTGCTCGCCGCCCAGCAGGCGGGCGGTACGGACGACCGCGCCGGCCTGTCCCGCCGTGAGCCCCTCGGGCGAGGGCAGCAGGTCCAGTGCCACGGTTCCGGCCTGAGCCAGCAGCTCGGCGTCCGCCGGGCTTTCGGGGGGTACGAGAGCTGCCGCACGCTCCTCGACCTCGGCGCGAACGTCTGGGGCGAGAGCCGTAGCGTGCTCCAGGCACGCCGCGGCAAGCAGGTGCAGCCGCTCGCGCTGCGGGGAGGCGGCCACGTCGCCGAGTTCGAGCAGGCGGCGCAGCAGTACCGCGCGTTCGTCCGCGCGGGCGTGGCCGACCGCCATCCGCACCACGTCTTCCCGCTGCGGCTCGTGGGCGTGCGCGGCCACCAGGTTGAGGTCCTGGCCCTCCACGGCGGCCTTCGCCCCGAGGTAGTCCTGGAACGTGCGGTGGATGAACTCCACGGTGTCGGGGGATGGCGCGCGCAGGATTCCGCTGCGCAGCAGCAGGTGGTCCAGGATGTCTGCGGCCTGCTCGGGTGCGGCGACCTGGGGCATCGAGCGCAGGGCATCGGCGACGACCCGTAGCGCGTTGGAGCGGTCGGCCTGGGCATGGCCGTTGCGGATCATCCAGTAGGCGAGCTGCTGCAGCAGCCACAGCTGGGCGCTCTCGTTGATCTGCAGATGCGTGGCGACCCTGCGCTGCACATCGCGGCGGACGAGCAACATGCTGAGCGCGGCCTCGTACAGCTCCAGACGGTTCTGCGGCAGGTAGGAATTGCGGTCGCGGTTCAGCGCGCAGATCATCGCGCACATCAGGGGGTTGGTCGCAAGGCGGCCCAGGTCGTTCTTGCGGGGCAGGGCGTCCGCCAGGACCTGCTCGTATTCCGCCAGCTGGGCCCGTTCCTCGGCGCGCTCGACGGTCTGGGCGGCTGCCTGGTGCCACCGGTGCATGAACGCGGTGACGTCCTGACGGTTCATCGGCAGCAGGTTCAGCTCGGTGAACTGCTGGCTGCTCAGCCAGCCGTCGTCCACGGCCGAGGGGCGGGTCGTCACCAGGAAGACGCAGTCGCGGTAGAGGGTGATCAGCTGCTTGAGCCAGTCCCGGGTCCGCTGCCGGTCGCCTTCCTGGATTTCGTCCACGCCGTCGATGAGCAGAAGCCCGCGCCCGGACTGCAGGACCTGGTCGGCCCAGCCTTCGGGCTGCAGGGAGTGCAGCGGATTGCCGACCGCGGAGAGGAAGTCCTGTGGTTCCGGCAGCGCATCGCGCCGGGTGAGGGTGCGCAGCGGCAGGACGAACGGCAGGCAGCCCTGAAGGTGCCCGAGCGCCAGGGGAAACTCCTGCCGGGCCGCGGTCACGGCGAGCCACTGCACCAGGGTCGTCTTGCCGGAACCGGCGTGGCCGCGCAGCAGGATGCGGGTCCGGCGTGCGAACGCCGTCTCGACACGTTGCCGTCCGCCGCCGACCGGATCGTGGAACCGGCCGCCCGGCTCGCCGACCGGGTCCTCCGATCCGGACCTCCGCCTGTGGTGGGGCGCCAGCTCCAGGCTCAGATACGCCGTGTCCAGTGGCCACTGGGCGTGTTCCTGGCGGCTGAAGTCGAGTCCGAAAATCCTCAGTTCGTTGTAGAACTCGGCCACGTACGCCGCGTATCGGCGCTCGAACGCGGCGTGCGGGTTGTGCTCGGGATCGGTGAGTTCGTCCACGGTCGGCTGGTGACCGGTGTGTTTCACCAGCCGCTCGATGAACTCCGGGTCCCCGAAGAGCACGCGGCTTCGTACGGCTTCAAGGCGACCGTGCTGCCAGTTGACGGGGTCCGTCACCACCACACCGATGATCGTTCCCTGCGCGAACAGAGCGGCCCCGGACATGCCCGCCCACGGCGAGAGGCCGTCCGCCTGCGCGAGAGGCGGCGTGTGCGGGCTGTCGAGTACGTATCGCGAGCGGACCATGCGCGAACCCGGCTTGAACGTGCCGACGATCTGCTCCGTGTCGAGTCCGCCCTCGCTGTCGCGCTGCATGTGCGGGAAACCGATGGCCTGGCAGGATTCCATGGGCGCGAGTCCGGAGGGCACGCCCCAGCGCACGGGCGCCAGCTGCTCGGCGAGTTCGGCAGGGATCAGGTCTCGCTTGGCGAGCAGGAGCGCGGCATCGCACTCGCGGTCCTGCCGCGACCACACCACGCGGCATTCGACCTCACCGACGCCGCCGAGAGTCGCGACCTTCGCCAGGTAGCGGTTCTGCACCACGTGTCCGGCGGTGAGGACGAGACGGGGTGTCAAGAGATACCCGCTGCCCTGGCGGGTGCCGAGTACGGCCGCGATGCGGAAACGTTCCGGGCCCACGGGTCACATTCTCCGCAGAAGTAGTGTTCGGTGGCTGCCTGCTGTGGTGGAGTCGCTCCAGCAGCCGACCGGGCTGCCCTGATCCCCGTCACCGCTTCCGTCGCTGGTCCGACGCTCCCACCGTAGGGCATTTCGCACCGTCAGGTCAGCGGTTCCGGCGGTCCGCGGGGCAGTTGGGGCGCACCCGGCGTGGGGTCACGGCTCGCACCGCTCAGAGGCGGCCTGGATGAGGGGGCGGCGGGTCGTCGCGTCGCGCCTTCACAGGCGACACCAGTCCCATGGGCCAGAATGCGGTGAATGACCGATTCGTTCGGAGATTTAACGCTGGGTCTATGGCAGGGGAGCGGGAGTCGATGGAGCTGGAGCTGAGCGACAAGGTTGCCGTCGTCACCGGTGGCGGCAAGGGCATCGGCCTTGCCGTCGTCGAGGCGTTCGGGCGTGAGGGCGCGCGGGTCGTGGTCGGCAGCCGTAGCGAGTCCGCGGAGCTCGCGGCGGTACGCGACGCGTACGACCTCGCCTTCGTCGCCGCTGATCTCAGTACGACCGAAGGGGCGGAGACGCTGATCCGGGCGGCTGTGGAACGGCACGGCCGGATCGACGTGCTGGTGAACAACGTCGGCGGCACCGATCACCGCACCGACTTCCTCGGCATCGACGACGCGCAGTGGCAGCGGGGCTTCGAGCTGAACTTCTTCAGCGCGGTCCGCGCCAGCCGCGCCGCGCTGCCGCATCTGCTCGCGGGCGACGGAGGCGCGATCGTCAACGTCAGTTCCATCAACGCCCGGATGCCCTTCCCCATGGTGGTGGACTACTCGGCCGCCAAGGCCGCGCTGACCAGCCTCACCAAGGCGCTGTCGGAGGAGTTCGCGCCGCGCGGCGTACGCGTGAACGCCATCGCCCCGGGACCGGTGCGCACCCCGTTCTGGACCGCTCCCGGAGGTTTCGCCGACATCGTCGCTGCTGATGCCGGGACGACGGCCGAGGAGGCCGTCGAGGTGGTGGTGCCCCGGCAGATGGGCATCTCCACCGGGCGCTTCACCGAGCCACAGGAGGTCGCCGACCTCGCGGTCTTCCTGGCCTCACCGTGCGCCGCGAACATCACCGGTGCCGAGTTCGTCATCGACGGCGGCCAGACGAAGACGACCTGAGACGCGGATCAGACGGCCGGCCTTGAGTGAGGGCGCAGTGTCGACGACGCGCAGGGCCTGGTAACGGGCCGCCTGCAAGGTCACCTCACCGGGTGGGCCGCCGTCGGTCACGTGGGAGGTGCTGTAGGGATTTCCTGACCGGAACTGGATCCGAGGGCCGGCGGCGTCTGGTCGTCCCCCGACGGGCCGAGGTCGCCGTCCTCCCACTCGGGGTCGTAGGCGCAGGGCACGGTGGCACCGCCGATGAAGTACTCCCGGTCCGGGAACCAGGTGAAGGACATCATCTCGGCCCCGTCGTCCCGCTGGACGTACAGATCCCACTCCTTGCCCTTCGTGCCCTCACGGAAGGCCGTGACCGGCCAGCCGTTGTCCTTCAAGTGCTGGTGGAGTCGGCGGAGGCCGGGGACGGCCTGGCTCGCGGGGACGTGGTCCAGCGCCCAGCTGTGGCTCATCCGGTAGGCCCCGTCGACGGTCTTGTCCGCCATCCCCAGCAGGCCCTCGTCGTAGCAGAAATCGGAGCTGAACGTGTTCTCCGTGCTGACGCCGACCTGCTCGGCTCCTGGTTCCACGGTGCGCTTGAACCCCACGACGTCATACGCCTTCTGGGAGCGCTGGAAGGCGCGGCTCGCCATGTCCTCGGGTGCGACGCGGGGGAAATCCGTTGCCGACCCCCATGAGCCCAGTGCGAACTGGACGATCACAACGAGTGCGACGACGAGTGCGACGCAGCCGCATCCGAGGCCCCCGATGACGAAAGCGGGGGGCCCGGAGTCGGTCGGGGCGGTGGTGGCGTCGGTCGGCGCGGTCTCCTCGGACATACGCGGACGGTATGTCAGCGGGGGAGCGCGGCGGATGGGTGCGGTTACCCAGCAAGGAGTGGGTACGCGAACTCAGTTGATGTCGAGCTCCTGTAGGGCGGGGGTGGGGGTTCGAGGTGCGGTCGGCTGCTGCGGTTACTCGGTGGGCCGGCGTGCCTGTCTTACTTCCCGGTGGATGGCCCAGGCGTCCGCTACTGGGCCCATGTGCCCGAGCTTGTCGGGGTTGATCACGGTGCGGATCGCCTGGATCTGCCCGTCGAGTACATCGAGCGCCATGGTGTGGAGAACCTTGCCGTCCCGGTCGCGGAAGATCGCGCCCGGCTGGCCGTTGACCTCGTGCCGCTCGAACGTCACGTCGACCCAGGCCATCCGGGGGAAGACGGAGGCAAGCAGCCGGGCCACGTTCTCGGCGCCGATGACGGCCCTGGCCAGCTGCGGGGCCTTGCCGCCGCCGTCACCGACCATCGACACGTCGGCGGCGAGCAGGTTCTGCAGGCCGGCGACGTCGCCTTCGCGGAGGGCGTCGAAGAACCGCGACGCCAGTTCCTCCCGGTCCTTGCGGTCCGCTTCGAAGCGGGGCCGGCCCGCAGCCATATGGCGCCGCGCCCGCACCACGAGCTGGCGGCACGCCGCCTCCGAGCGCCCCACCGCCGACGCGACCTCGGGAAAGCCGAAGTCGAACACCTCACGCAGTACGAAGACCGCCCGCTCGAGCGGGCTGAGCCGCTCGAGCAGCAACAGGGCCGCCATCGACACCGAGTCGGCCAGCTCCGCCGACCGCGCCGGATCCTCGTAAGGGTCGGCGAGAAGCGGCTCGGGGAACCACGGCCCGACGTACTCCTCCCGCCGGACGCGGGCCGAGCGCAGCACGTCGATCGAGATCCGGGTCACCGTGGCCGAGAGGAAGGCCTTGGCCGACCTGGGCTCGGTCGGGGAGGCCTCGAAACGCAGCCAGGTCTCCTGGACCGCGTCCTCGGCCTCGCTCACGCTGCCCAGTATCCGGTAGGCGATCGAGAAGAGTAGCGGCCGCAGCTCCTGGAACTCCTCGGTCCTGCTCATGCCGGCTCCTCCTTGAAGCCCTGGCGCCACGAGGGGTGGCGCAGCTGCCAGCCGAATTCCCGCTTGGTGTCGCCATGGGCGTTGGCGGTTGCTGAACACGCCCGTCGCCTTCTGTTCGCCCCGGCCCCATCTGCCACGAACACTCGCCTGATCATCACCCTCCGTGATCGACAATCGACTCTCAACCCCTGGGACAAGACAGCCCCGCTGTCCCAGGGCGTTTTTGCGCCCTGAGTCCTGAGTGGGACGGGGCTGGATGATCGGGCACCGTGCGTTGTGCCGCCGGTCAGCCGGTGAAGGACTCGGGGCCGAAGCGGCCCCACGCAATGAGGGCTGCAAGCGCGAGATAGACCAGGTTCAGCACCACGAGGCTGGATTCGCCACGGCGGCCGTGGGTGATCATCGCGCCGACCATCAGCAACACCCAGCAGACGGCGGTCACCGGCACCAGACCCGGTGCGATGTCGAGCGCGGCGGGCAGGATCAGGCCCGCTGCGGCCAGGAGTTCGAGGACGCCGAGCGTCTTGACGAAGGCGACGCCGGCGTCTGCGGTCCATCCCCCACCCTGGACCGCAGCCAGTTTCTCCTTGGGTACGAACGTCTTGCTGATGCCGCCGGTCAAGGCCACTGCGGCCAGCAGTCCGGCAGCGATCCACAGCGCGAGATGCATCGTCTACTCCTTGATCGAGGATTGCCTGCACCCCGTACGACGAGACAGCAACCTCGCCTGTGACATCTCCGAACACCCCGGCAAGGGCGTGGGAAGGCGGGCGCGCGCGTACGGCCTTCCCACCGGATCAGGATCTGAGTGGCCAGGACGAGACGAAATCGACGGCGCCGCCACGGTGGGCGTCGGCGCCGCGGTTTCGCGGGGACGGAATTCGGGCGACATGACGCGATCGCTCTGGAACGCTGCGGCCTGGGGCTGCGCCCTGGATACGACCGATCTGTGCCGGCACGGGAGTGGCGATCGATGAGTTTCACGTTGGAGGGGCCGGTTCTGGAAGGCGCGCTCGTGCGCCTCGAGCCTCTGGATCACCGCCATGCGGCGGACTTGGCCGCGGCGGCGGAGGAGGACCGGAACTCGTATCGGTTCACGTGGGTGCCTACGGCGGCCGAGGTGGAGCAGTACATCGATGCCCAGCTTGCCCGTGCCGCCGCCGGGAAGCTGGCCCCGTACGCGCAGGTGGAGCAGGCGTCCGGGCGGGCGGTCGGAGCAACGGCCTATTGGGATCCACGCCTGTGGCCTACTGGAGACCGACTGTGCGCGATCGAGGTCGGTTTCACCTGGCTCGCGGCGTCGGCTCAAGGTACGGGGGTGAATACCGAGGCCAAGTACTTGTTGTTCCGGCATGCCTTCGAGAACTGGGGGGTGGCACGCCTCGACTTGAAGACCGATGCACGCAACAGCCGTTCGCGGGCTGCGCTCGAGGGCGTGGGTGCACGGTTCGAGGGGGTGCTGCGGAACTGGTCCAGGTCCTGGGCGCCGGGCGAGGACGGTCGGCTCCGTGACTCTGCCATGTTCTCGATCGTCGCAGCGGAGTGGCCGGACTGCCGGGCCAGGCTCGAACAGCGAATCGCTCGAAACTCCTGACCCTCTGCGGTAGCCGGCACAGCACCGCGGTGGCGCAAGGGGTGACGGTTGGTAGATGTAAGATGCATGCGTCTGTGTCGAGAGGTCCGTCATGCCCCACATCACCATTGATTACTCGCCCCGGTTGGCCGATGTCTTCGACCGGCAGGCGTTCGTGAGGGAGCTGCACCCGATGGTGGTCGAGGAGGCGGGCTCGAACGGAGTGTGCAAGACCTTCATCCGCCGCGCCGGGGAAACGTACGTGGGGGACGTGAACGCCGATGGCGACGGGGACGGCCGGATGGCTTTCATCCACGTCGAGGTGGGGTTGCTGCCGGGCCGCCCTGACGTCCTCAAGGCCAGGCTCTCCGAAGACGCTCTGGCCCTGCTCGCAAAGCATCTGCACCTCGGGGACGGGCACGAGGTCGTCTCTTCGGTGGAGGTGCGGGACCTCGATCACGCCTACCGCCTGAGCCACACGCAGACCTAGCCAGGGGGCGTACGGGCATCGTCGCTCAAGCGTCGGGCTGACGGGCTGGCCGAGCCTGGTTGCGCTGGAGTTGGAGTCGGCCGGTCGGCCGCGCAGGGCGGAACCACGGTGCCGTAGGTGGGACCATCCTGCCGCCGTGTCAAAGGAGTTCGATGCTGAGCTGGGCACCCAATTCCTGAAACCCCAAAGCAACCGCAACCTGCCGAGATGCGGGCACCCGGGCACGCCATTGCGGCAGTAGTCCCGCAGCGAGCGCGTGCGCCGCCGTTGCCGAGCCCGCCACCCGGGCGAGCCCCTGCCCCCACCACGCGGGGGAGGTCAGCACACTGATGTGAGCGGTCCGGCTCGGCCATGACTGGTATCCGGCAGCGGCGATCGCTGCGTCTCCCTCGCGGATGACGAAAGCCGGCGAGGTGATCTCGTACAAGCCGGCTTCCTGAGTGTCCTCCTGGCCCGCACCCTTCTCCAGATTCCGCAGATCCGGGTGGTCACGGGGAAGGAGCTGCACCGGCAGCGAGGTGGGCGCGGCTGGACGGAATCCGTCCGGGGAGGCGTAGGCCAGCGCAGCAGGGCCGAGCACCCGAGCCACCGGTAGCACTTCGCGAAGCGTTTCAGCATCGGTGACTACCTCTGCAGACAACCCCTCCAGCGCATCGCGAACCATCATCGCCGCACGCTCGCTGGGCGCGGTCACGATCGCCGACCCGCCCATGGACACCACACCGATCCAGCCGGCAGGGCACAGCCTCGATTCCGGCGAAACGACCACGTTCACACCCCCCTTCGGCGCGAACGACACCGGCACCGAGGCCAGGTCCTCCCGCAACCCCCGGGCCCTGGCAAGCAAGGGATCAAGTGACTGGTCATTGACGCCGCTCGATGGCACTCCTGATCTCCTCCCAGTGCTGTGGGTCGTCCAGGGCTCCGGCCAGGAGCTGGTAGACGGCGCGTTCGCACAGGCCGACCAGTTCCGCGCGGGTCATTCGGGGCTGGTCGAGCCAGCTGAGCACGGCCTCCTCCATGAAGGCCAGCCAGCCGCTGACGGAAAGGGTCACGGCCGGTGTCATGGGCATCCCCGCTCCCGCGAGCCCGGTGAGGATCCATTCCGCGAGGGTGGCGCGTACGGTCCGGTGGAGGGTGCCCAGGTCGTTGCCGCTCTTGGAGAAGCGGACCACGGCGAGGTACATGACCGGGTGGCGGGCTACGTAGGAGACGAAGGTCTCGATGCCGGAGCGCAGTTGCTGGGCGGCGCTGAGGGCGGGGTCCGGTGCGAGCTTGCCGAGAAGCTCGTCGGCCGCCATCTGGACGATCGCATGGCGGAACTTGCGCTGCGAGCCGAAGTAGTGGAAGAGCAGCCCGGGGGAGACCCCGGCCTCTTCGGCCACGGCTTCGACGGAGATGTCGTCGATGGTCCGGGTGTCCAGCAGGCGTCGTGCGGTCGCGAGGATCTGTTGCCGGCGGTCATCGGGGGGAAGCCGTCGTGCGGACGAGTCGGAGCGTGCCATGTGCACATCCTATTGACTTCAAGTCAACAAGCCCTACTGTTGAGTAACACTCAATAGCGGGCCCGCGGTCCGGTTGACGGTTGCGGCAGGCGTCAGGGGCGTGCCGCATACCCGCTACCGAAGCGCCGCCCGCCACAGTCCCCGTGTGCGACCGAGAGGCCTGCCATGCTCAAGAAGTCAGCACGAACGCCCGCTCCTCCGGCTCCACATGCGGACGAGCACGACCATCTGGTCCTGCAACCGCGGGACGTGCAGTTCGACTGGGCGCGCCTCCCTCTGCACTGGATTCCGGGCGAGCCGCTGGCCAGTCACGTGATCAACGTGCTGCACATGCTGCTTCCCGAGGGCGAACGATGGTTCGTGCGTACGTTCAAGCAGGCCCTGCCGATGATCACCGACGAGCGGCTGCGGGAGGACGTGCTCGGCTTCGTCGGACAGGAGGCCGTCCACGCGGAAGCACACCAGGGCGTACTCGACCACTTCCTGTCCAAGGGGCTCGACCCCGCCCCGTACGTCCGCCACATGGACTGGCTCTTCCACCGTGTGCTGGGCGACCGCGATGGGCTGACGCCGTCTCAGCAGCGCGAACACGTCATCGAACGCGTCGCGCTGATCGCGGCGATCGAGCACTTCACCGCGTTCCTCGGGGACTGGGTGCTCAACGCCGACGCCCTGGACCGGGTGGGTGTCGACCCCGTGATGCTCGACCTGCTGCGCTGGCACGGTGCGGAGGAGGTCGAACACCGCAGTGTCGCCTACGACCTGCTCACCCACCTCGACCCCGGCTACGCACGGCGGATCCGGGCCATGGCCATCGCCGGGCCGGTGCTGTACTGGCTGTGGATCCGTGGCGCCCGCTTTCTGATGGCCGCCGACCCCGAGCTGGGCGGCACGGTCAAGGCCGGCTGGCGCGGATACCTGGCGGCGTCCCGCCGCGGGCTCCTGCCGGAGCTGGGGAAGACGGCGCGCTCGGCGGCGCGCTATCTGCGCCGCGGTTACCACCCCAGCCAGGAGGGCTCGACCCGGCAGGCGATCGCCTACCTCGGCTCCTCCCCGGCGGCCCGCGCCGCCGCCCACTGATCCGCTGATCGCGAACCCAGCCGACCGAGCCGCGAAGGACCGACGACCATCCCATGGACGCGAGCACCACGTACCCCGCACCGCCGCCGGACCTGTACGGCCGCGACCGCAGCGACCGCCTGATGCGGGCCATCACCGCCTTCAGCGACACCTACATACCCCTCGCCGCGAGGATGGCCGAGCGAGGCTCCCGCGATCGCCCTCCGGCCGGCGCGGCGGGCGGCACCCTTCGCCTCGTCGTGGCCGAACGGACGACGCACTGCGACGACGTCGTCTCGCTGCGGCTCACGGCCGTGGACGGAGGGCGCCTGCCGCAGTGGCAGGCGGGCAGCCACATCGACCTCCAGCTGCCGTCGGGGCGCAGACGGCAGTACTCCCTGTGCGGGGACCCCGCCGACCGGTACGGCTACACCATCGCGGTACGCCGCCTCGACGGCGGTGGCGGCGGATCCCTCGAGGTCCACGACTCCCTCTCACCGGGCAGCAGCGTCACCGTCACCGGACCGCGTAACGCCTTCCCCTTCGCCGCCGATCCGGCGGTGCTGCTCATCGCGGGCGGCATCGGTATCACCCCGATCCTGCCCATGGCCCGCGAAGCCGCCCAGCGGGGCCTGGACTGGCGGCTGATCCACACCGGCCGCACCAGGGCGTCCCTGCCGCTCGGCGCGGAGCTGGCACGGCTCGACCCGACCCGGGTGGAGATCCTCACCGACGACGAGCACGGCGTGCCGGACTGCGCCGAGCTGCTGCGGCGCGCGCCGGCCGGTGCCGCCGTGTACTGCTGCGGCCCGGCCCCGATGCTCGACGGTATCCGCGCAGCGTTCGACCGGCTCGGCCCCGGCAGGCTCTCTGCCCTGCATTTCGAGCGGTTCGCGCCGCCGCCGGTCACTGACGGCAGGCCGTTCGAGATCGAGTTGACACGCAGTCAGCAGGTACTGCCCGTCCCGGCCGACCGCTCGGCGCTCGACGTACTGAGCGAGAGCCTGCCGGCCGTGCCGTACTCGTGCCGGCAGGGCTTCTGCGGCGTGTGCCGCCAGCGTGTCGTCGGCGGCAGTGTCGAGCACCGCGACCGCCGGCTCACCGATCGGGAGCGGGCCGACGGCGAGATGCTCGTCTGCGTCTCCCGCGCCCCCGAGGGCGAACGTCTTGTCCTCGACCTGTGAGGTTCCCTGTCCCCGTCACGGAACCCGTCCAGCCACCGAATCCGGCACGGAACCCGCCCAGCCAGGGAATCCGGTCCGTCACAGGCCGGCCCTGCCACGGAACTTCGACCGTTTCACGGCCGCACCACGACCTGGAAGTGAGCCCCGATGACCACCACACCCACCGAGCCCTCGAGCGGGAGGCGCCAAGCCGCGCCGGCCTTCCCGTTCGACGCGGCCGACCTCGACCGCTTCCGAGAGCTTCAGCAACTGGCATATGAGTGCGCCGGACGGGTCGCCGACTGGCTGGAGCCGGGCGTGACCGAACGGCAGGCCGCCGCCCGGCTGCGCCAGGAGCTGATGAGGGAAGGCGTGGAGGACTTCTTCCACGTCCCGTTCGCCTGGTTCGGCGACCGTACCGCGTTCCGGCACTTCAAGACACCGCTCCAGTTCTTCGCCGGCCGCCGACGCCTGGAGGAGGGCATGCCGTTCGTCCTCGACTGCGCTCCGGTGGTCGACGGATACACCGCCGACATCGGCTACGCGGGCAAGGCCGGTGAGAACCCGGTGTGGGACCGTATCGCCCTCGACCTGCGTGAATACCGGGAGCTGATCCTGCGCGAGGTGCGGGCGCGCAAGCCGCTCGACGAGATCTACCAGGCCGTCGACGCACTGATCGCCCACCACGGCTACGACAACCGGCACAAGGTGTACCCGGGCCGGGTCATCGGGCACCAGGTCACCCGGATGAAGGCCCGGGGTCCGGCCGGGGTCACCCTCTTCGGGTTCGGCGTGCGCACCCTGCAGACCCTCGGCCGCGAGCTGATCAGCGAACGCCTCCACGGCCGCTCCCCCCTGTGGGCCGACGGCCGCTCATCGCGGCACGCCCCCACCCCCGGACTGTGGGCCGTCGAACCGCACGTCGGATTCGGCGACGTGGGACTGAAGTTCGAGGAACTCCTCGTGGTCACCGAGGACGACGCCTACTGGCTCGACGACGACCTGCCCCACGTACACCGCTGGACGAAGGAACAGGCCCGATGACCAACGCTCCCGAACCCTCCGGCAGCCGCGAGCCCGGAGCCACTGCCGATGCCGAGCCCCGCCTGCGCACCGTGCTCTCCGGTGGCGTCGCCATTGCCGTCTACGAGCAGGGCGACCCCGCGAAGCCCACCGTGCTGCTGGTGCACGGTTATCCGGACACTCACCGTGTGTGGGACGACGTCAGCGCGGCACTGGTCGAAGACCACCACGTCGTGCGGTACGACGTGCGCGGCGCCGGCAGCTCCGGAGCGCCCGCGCGGCGCGCCGGTTACGGACTGCCGCAGCTCGCCGACGATCTGTTCGCCGTGGCCGACGCGGTCAGCCCCGAGCGGCCCGTCCACCTCGTCGCCCACGACTGGGGGTCCATCCAGTCCTGGGAAGCGGTCACCGATCCGCGGGCGGCCGGCCGTATCGCCTCGTACACCACCATGTCGGGCCCCTGCCTGGACCACGTAGGGCACTGGATCCGGCACCGGCTCACCCGCCCCACCCCCAGGCACCTCGGGCAACTCCTCACCCAGGGTGCGCACTCCTGGTACATCGTCGCCTTCCACCTGCCGTTCCTCGCGCCCGCCGTCTGGCGTCACGGCCTCGCCCGCCGCTGGGACCAGGTGCTCCACCGCATCGAGGGCGTCACGCCCCGGCCCGGACACCCGCAGCCGACTCTCCGTGACGACGCGGTGCGCGGCATCGGCCTGTACCGGGCCAACATGCTGCCCAGGGTGCTGCGTCCGCGGCAGCGGCTCACCGAGGTCCCGGTGCAACTCGTCACCCTGACCAAGGACCACTACGTCAGCCCCGCACTGGCCGAGGGCGTGGAGCGGTGGGTGCCCAACCTCTGGCGGCGCACCGTGCCCGCGACCCACTGGTCGGCACTGCTGGAGAAAGGAACGACCGTGGCACGCATGGTCCGTGAATTCGTCGCCCACTCCGAAGGCGCCGCCGCGCCCCCCGGCTTCGACCGGTCCGGCCGCATCCGGCCGGGCAAGCGTCGCGGGGGCGAGAACGGTGGCAGCCCCTTCGCCGGGCGTCTGGCCGTCGTGACCGGAGCGGGCAGCGGCATCGGACGGGCCACCGCGCTCGCCTTCGCCGAACGCGGCACGGACGTGGTCGTGTGCGACCTCGATCTGGACGCGGCCGAGCGCACCGCCGAGCTCGCCCGCCTGCTGGGCACCGCCGCCCACGCCTACCGGGTCGACGTCTCCGACGGCCCGGTCATGGACGCCTTCGCCGCCGAGGTCGCCGCCGACCACGGAGTCCCCGACATCCTGGTGAACAACGCCGGGATCGGCCACTCCGGAACCTTCCTCGACACGACCGAGAAGGAATGGCAGCGGGTCCTCGACGTCAACCTGTGGGGCGTCATCCATGGCTGCCGCGCCTTCGGCACCCGCATGGCCGAGCGGGGCGAGGGCGGCCACATCGTCAACCTCGCCTCCGCCGCCGCATATCTGCCCTCCAAAGTGCTGGCCGCCTACGCCACCAGCAAGGCAGCGGTGTACATGCTGTCGGACTGCCTGCGCGCCGAGCTCGTGGACTCCGGCATCGGCGTGAGTGCCATCTGCCCCGGCATCGTCAACACCAACATCACCAGGACCACCACCTTCTCCGGACTGAACCCCGAACAACAGGCCGCCAAACAGGCCAAGTTCTCCGGCTTGTACGCCAAGCGCAACTTCCCGCCCGAGAAGGTCGCCGAGCAGATCGTCCGCGCGGTACTCCGCCGCCGTCCGGTCGTGCCCGTCACCTTCGAGGCCAAGGCCGCACGCATCATCGGCCGCATCTCACCCGCCCTGCTGCGCGCCACCGCGCGCCTGAACGCCACCGGATGAGAACCCGACCGCACCCCGGCCCGGTGCACGCGCGCGGGCCGGGCATCGGTCGGGGGCTCCCGGCGCCCGTGCCACAGCTCGCCGGGCCGGTTTGACAAGCCGTCGTTCCGCTTCAGGTCAGCTGGTCAAAGGCTCGTTCCCTCCCCCTGAAGTGGACCTTCACACACCGCGACGGGCTCGCTCCGCGTCCAGGAACAGGCTGACCGCCGCGACGAACCGCTCGGGCTCCTCGACCCACGGCCGGTGCCCGGATTCCGCGAAGATCTCCAGCCGGCTGTCGTGGTGGCAGTCGGCCACCGCCCGCGCCGGAGCCGTCCCGATCAAGCCGTCGGCCGCACCGGCCAGTACCAGGACGGGAGTTCGCGCGGCAGTCAGCCGGGCGACCCGCTCAGCGAGTGTCTGCTGGTCGGCCGATCCGGCGTAGAAGGCATCGCGCAGCCATGGGAGCCCGGTTGCGTGCTCGGGGCGGTACTCGGCTTGCCGCTCCTGCGTCCAGCGGTACCAGAAGAAGGGCAGGAGCCGCCGATGCAGGGCCGCGAGTTCGGCACCCGACCAACCGCCCTTCGCCAACAGGCGGTCCGCTTCCGCGGCATCGGCGTACCACGGCTCGGCTGAGCGCGAGGCACGGATCGCGGCCAGCTCGGCCTCGTCGGGCTCGCGACTCGCCCGGCCGACCGGCGCGACCAGAACGGCCCGTCGCACCCGCCCCGGAAACGATGCCAGGTACTCCTGCGCGGTCAGACAGCCCGCCGAATGAGCGAGAACGTCGAACCGCGCCAGCCCCAGGTGGAGACGGAGCGCCTCCAGGTCCCGGGCCTGCTCGACGAAGGAGACGGTCCCTCGGTCGGCGGGAACCTCGGACCGGCCCGCGGCCCGGGCGTCCACCAGAACCAGCCGGCGCTGCCGGTCCAGCCCCCCGAGCTTGCCCAGATAGCGGAGATCCGTCCCCGGCCCACCAGGAAGAACGACCAACGGCTCACCCTCACCGGTCAGTTCGTACCAGATCCCACAGTCGTCGTACGACGAGAAACTAGGCATGCCCGCCACCCTCCCACGCCAGGGCCCTTGCCGTCACCAGTGGTCCAGACCTTGGTCCAGACCACTTATCTGACGGCGATCAGCGGGTGGTCGTGCGGACCACCGCCGGTTCGCCGTGACTAGTGCGTGACTCGCTTCCGCAATGAGGACAGGATCTGACCTGATCCGCCCCTACGGTTTCCACATCGGCCGGGATGCGGTATCCGCGGCGGAAGAGAGAAGGGAACCTCCATGCTGCGAGGCCTCGCCACCGTCGGTTTCTGGGCCGCTGATCTGGCAGCGGCGACGAACTGGTACACCGAACTGCTGGGGGTGGGGCCATACTTCGAGCGGCCGGGATACGCCGAGTTTCGTTTCGGCGACTACCAGCACGAGCTGGGCCTGATCGACAGCCGTTACGCGCCCGCCGGCTCGGGGGCCGAACCAGGCGGTGCTGTCGTGTACTGGCATGTCGACGATGTGAGCGCGACTCTCGAAAGGCTGCTGTCCCTCGGGGCGAAGGAGTACCAGCCACTCACGGACCGCGGCGCGGGGTTCGTCACCGCCGCCGTGACGGATCCCTTCGGGAACATCCTGGGTTTCATGCAGAACCCGCACTACCTCGACGTGCTGGGCACGCGCCAGTAACAACGAGGGTGCGGCGAGGGGGCTCTGTTCGGGCCGTGTCATGCCAGGACCGCACAAGTAGGTGAGTTGAGCACCTAAGCTTCCGCTGTGAACGACACCACACATGGGATACGGATCAGACCAGGCAGCCTGGCCGACGCACCGGCGATTCTGGACATGCTCGACTCCGCGGTGGTCTGGATGAACGATCGCGGCAACACCGAGCAGTGGGGCACGACGCCCTATTCGCAGACGCCCGGCGGGGTGGCGCGGGTCGAGCGGTACACGACCCAGAACGCCCCGTACATCGCCGAGTTGGACGGAACGCCTGTCGGAGCCGTGGTGCTGGACTCCGGGCCCAGCCCGCAGATGCCGATCGCACCGGCCGACGAACCCGAACGGTACGTACGGTTGCTGGTCTCCGACCGACGGCACGCCGGTCTGGGCATCGGGGCGGCACTGCTGGCCCATGCCGCCGAGGAGACCCGGCGGGCCGGCGTGGAACTGCTGCGGGTCGACTGCTGGGCCGGCGGCGGGGGCGAACTGGTCGCGTTCTACGAGCGCAACGGCTTCACCCCCACCGACCCTTTCCTGTCCGGGAACTGGCCGGGACAGGTGCTGGCCCGGCGAGTCGGCTGACGGCGCGGGCAGACAGACGGACGATTCTGCGCGGTTCCGCATCGGTCGGCGGTGCCGTCGGCGTCGTACGGCGGCACCGCCGACTGGCACGTCGACTGGCACATCGATCTCGCCGGGCTCGCCGATGAGCGGCTACCCGAGCGCCGAGCTTTTGCTTCGCGGGATACGAGCCGCCGAGACCCGCGAAGCGGCAAGCGCTGACCGCGTTTCTGAGCGCGGCCGCGGTCCTGTGCGCCGAGCGTGCGGCGGGCGCGGGCCGCACGTCACCGTCCGTCGGCCGCGCCCGCCCCTGAGCGCCGCGGCCTGCAGTTTTCCCGCGCGTTCCGTGTACCTGCGGCTGCTGTCAGCCGTGCTTCAGTTCAGCCACTGCTCAGCTGTGCTTCGGCCGCAGCGAGTATCTCCGTCACTCGCAGTCCGAACGCGGCGTCGCACGGGTGCGGTCGGCCGGTGCGGGCCGCGGCGAGGAGTGCGTCGGCGGCTCGCATGAGAGCCTGGACCGGCCCTTCGGAGGCCTCGGGCAGGGTGGTCACACCCGCCTTGCCGCGCAGTTCGACAGCGACTCCGGCCGCCTCGGGCGGGGCGGTGAGGCTGAGGGTCAGGGTGCTCGACGCTCCGCTGACGTGTTCGAGGACGAGATGGACGGTGTCCTTCGGGCCGTGCGCGGTGGCCGCCACCTGCTCGACGTCCCCGAGAAGCGGCAGGAGAAGGGACAGGGCGTGCGGGCCGACGTCCCAAAGGGCTCCCTTCTCGCGTCGCCATGGCGACGCCGCGAAGGCGCTGTCGCTGGTGAACACCGAGCCCAGCCACTCCGCGCGTGCGGTGAACCAGCCGTCCACAGAGGCCTGTTCGGTGACCCACTCGTCTGTCGCGGCCTGGAAGCGGGTGGTGAAGAAGACGACCGAGGCGACGTCGGCCTGTGTGGCCGCGTCGACGACGGCTCGCCCGTCGTCGACGCTCGTGGCGAGGGGTTTGTCGAGCAGCAGATGGCAGCCCGCCCGCGCGGCGCGCACGGCGAGTTGGGCCTGCACGGAGGGAGGCAGGGCGACGGCGACCGCGTCCACCTCGGCGAACAGGACGTCGAGGTCCTCGTACGCGCGGGTACCGTAGCGGTCGGCCAGCGCCTTCGCCGCTTCCGCGCGCCTGCCCCACACCCCCACGAAGTCCAGCTCACGGTGCCCGCTCAGCGCGGGGGCATACGCGATCTCAGCCCACGGTCCTGTACCGAGCAGTCCTATCCGCATGCCGCCGCCTCTCTTCGTCCCGGTTTGCTCCGAGCCCATCTGGCGACCGATGCCGGTCGTCCAGCCGCCAGTGTGCCGTGAGCCTTTCACGCCTGCCCCGGTGGCGCGCAACCACTCATCGTGTCCAGGGGCCCGGTGCTCGGGTGTGTATCGAAAGTGGATCTTGAGTGATGAATGATCGTGGTTCATGGCGCGGGGAGATCTCACGGATGCACAGCGGGTGGTGTTGGAGCCGTTGTTGCCCAAGGGAGCGAAGGTGGGACGGCCGCCCATCTGGCCCCGGCGGCAGCTGATCGACGGCATACGGTACCGGGTTCGGACAGGAGTTCCTTGGCGGGATGTGCCCGTCGAGTAGGGTCCGTGGGGCCGGATCTACGATCTGTTCCGCCGATGGCAACGAGACGGCATCTGGCACCGGGTCCTCACCCGACTTCAGTCCCAGGCCGACGCGAAGGGCGGGATCATGTGGGACCTGAGCGTCGATTCCACAGTGTGTCGCGCCCATCAGCATGCGGCAGGGGCCAGGAAGCAGGGGGACCTGCAGAAGGAACCACCGGGCGGAGTGCTGGCCGAGCCCCGTGATCACGGGCTGGGACGCTCACGTGGCGGGTTCACCACCAAGCTGCACGTGGCTGTCGAGCAGGGCCAAAAGCCCATGTCGATCGTGGTGACGGCAGGGCAGCGCGGCGACTCGCCGCAATTCGAGCCCTTGCTGGAGAACGTCCGCGTACCCCGGATCGGATCGGGCCGGCCACGCGTCCGCCCCGATCGAGTACGCACCGATCGGGCGTACTCCTTCCGCAAGAACCGCGCCCACCTGCGCCGCCGTGGAATCCGCTGCACCATCCCATACAAGGCTGACCAGGCCCGCAACCGCAGGAAGCTCGGCTCCCGTGGCGGCCGACCGCCGCGTTTCGATGCGGTGGATTACCGCGAGCGCCATGCGGTCGAGTGCGGGATCAACCGACTTAAAAGGCACAGGGCAGTCGCCACGAGGTACGACAAGCTCGCCGTCCGCTACGAGGCGACGGTGCTGGTCGCAGCCGTGAACGAGTGGCTGTGACCAGCACCGTCGCAACGGCCCTCAGACGACGTCGAATTCGTTGCCCTCGGGGTCCTGCATGGCGGCGGCGTGGAGCCCCATGTCCGGCTCATCCTTGATCCGCAGCACGGTGGCACCAGCTTTGACCAGCCGTTCCACCGTAGCCTTGACCCGCTGTGTGCGGACGTCCAGTGGGACGTCACGGCCCCCACCGACCTTCAGGTCGAAGTGCCACCGGTTCTTGGCGACCTTCGGCTCCGGAACCTGCTGGAACCACACCCTCGGTCCACGTCCCGCGGGATCGATGATGGACTCCGGAATATCCCCGGCACCGGCCGGCAACTCTGCCTCGGGCACCCCCGCCGCCGCCCAGTAAGCACGCCACGTGGCGTGCCCGCCAGGCGGAGGCTCAGGCACGTAGCCCAGAGCCTCGGCCCAGAAAGCCACCATTCTCTGCGGATCGGAGCAGTCGATCGTCAGCTGCACTGTCATCTCCATGCTCGGAGCATCCCAGGCAGGTCTGACAGACGATCCACTTTCGCAACAGGCCCTAGCAGGCCAGGCACGGTGCGCCGGCCCTGGGGCCCGGGCCTGTGGCCGCGCCGGCGATGCTGGTCACCGCCGCCAGATCAGAGGTGTCGGCGAGGTCTGCGGCGGCGGGCAGGTCGATGGTGTGGCCGGTGTGGTGGGCCTTGGCGTGCAGGTAGCGCAGGTTGCCGGCGGTCGCGAAGACGCCGGTGGGGTGGGTCCGGTCGACGCTCAGGCCCAGGGCGCGCAACTGGCTTGCCTTGTCGGGGTTGTTGGTCAGCAGGTCCAGTTCGGTGATGCCGAGGGTGCTCAGCATCTGGGCGGCCGCCGTGTAGTCGCGGGCGTCTTCCGGCAGTCCCAGGGCGGTGTTGGCCTCGTAGGTGTCCAGGCCCGTGTCCTGCAGGGCGTAGGCGTCGAGCTTGTTGTAGAGGCCGATGCCACGTCCCTCCTGGCGCAGGTAGAGCAGGACGCCGCCGGTGTCGGCGATGCGCTGGACGGCCTCGCGCAGTTGGGGGCCGCAGTCGCAGCGGGTGGAGCCGAACACGTCGCCGGTCAGGCACTCGGAGTGCAGTCGCACCAGGGGGGTCGCGGCCTCGAGGGGGTCGCCGAGGATCAGGGCGACGTGCTCCGCGCGGTCGGCCAGGCCGTGGAAGGTGACCGCTCGGGCGGTGACGGAGTAGCCGTCGGCGAAGCGGAGGGGGATGCGGACCTGGGTGCGCACCGAGGCGGCGGGCAGGCTGGTGGACATGTCGGCTCCAGGGGGTCGGGCCAGGTAACTTGAAGTTTCAAGCTTGCTCGATGGTCCCGACCATAGCCGACCGGTTTGAATTTGAACAACGCCGGGCGTGGTGGCGTGGATCACCCGAGACGGCTCGAGGAGGAAGGGGTCCGGGCCTGGCAGCCCCTCGTCCGGCCGGGAGAGGGCTTTGCGGCGTGAGAGGAGCCGGCGCGGAAATCGCCGGGCGAGTGCCGGGTCTCCGGCACTCGCCCGGCGACCCGGCGTCGTGCGTCGCGTCAGGCAGCGGCCTTCAGTGCGGCCGCCTTGCCCTTGATGGCGGCGTCCTCGTGCGCCTTGGCCTTCGAGGCGTCGGCGAGCGGGATCAGCTCGGCCATGGCGGGGTTGGAGTGGGCCAGGGTGAGCTCAGGGACGATGAAGTCGACCTCCATGCCGAGCATGTCGCCGAGAATCGCCTGCAGGTAGTTCTGTACGTACTCGAAGCCCTCGCGCGGGGTGCCGGGAGCGTAGGAACCGCCACGGCTGGCAACGACGTAGACCGGGGTGCCCTTGATCGGCGACTCCTCGACTCCGGCGGTGCGACCCATGAGGATCACCTGGTCGAGCCAGGTCTTCAAGGTGGACGGAATCGTGAAGTTGAACATCGGGGCGCCGATCAGCACGGCGTCCGCGCTCTCCAGCTGCTCGATCAGCTCAAGCTGCCGGGCGTGGGCCGCCGCCTGCTCGGGGGTGCGGCTGGCGGGGTCGGTGAAACCGGCGGACGTGGTGAGGGCGTCCAGGTGCGGCACCGGGTCGGTGGCCAGGTCCCGGTAGATCACGGTGCCGTCGGGGTGCTGTTCCTCCCATGCCTGACGGAAGGCCGCGGTGACCGACCGGGAGGTGGAGGCGGACTCGGGGAAGAGCGACGAGTCCAGGTGCAGCAGCGTTGCCATGGGAGATCTCCAAAGAGCCGGGAACGGCATGAGCGGTCGGGAACGGCAGGAGCAGTACGGAGCAAAGGGCTGCCGTTCCGTGTGTACCTATTGATAGCACAGCTGCTTACTTTTTCTCACCCACGACCGGAGCTGCAGTACACTCCAGGCATGGAGGAAGCCGCCCCTGAGCCCTGCAAGACGGTTGACGGCGCGTTCACGCGCGTCTTCGTGCTGCTCGGAAAGCGCTGGACCGGCCTCATCGTGGCCGTGCTCATGGAGCGCCCGGTGCACTTCGCCGACCTGCGCCGCGCGATCCCGGGTATCAGTGAGCGCATGCTCTCGGACCGCTTGACCGAGCTGGGGGCGGCGGGGCTGGTACTGCGCGAGGTGGACGAGGGCCCGCCGCTGCGTGTCTCGTACCGGCTGACCGACGCCGGCGCAGCCCTGCAGCCGGCACTCATGGAGCTGCGGGGCTGGGCGGAGCAGCATCTTCCGGAGGCACAGGGCGTCTCGCTGCCGTGCCCCGGCGGGGCCACCGTCGCGCCTGAGGTGTACTGAGAACCCCTTTCGGCGAGTGCCTGCGTCAGCTGGTGACGCCAGGATGCCGAGAAATTGCTCTAAGACGCCGGCCGCACGGCCGGGGGTGTCGTCGTGGCCGCTCCTTGCCGTCAGGTGGTGGAGCGCACCGCCATCAGTAGTCCGCTTGCCCAGCCGAGGCGGACGCATCGGAAGTCCTGTCGTTCGTCCAGGTCGGCCAGGAGGCGTGTGACGGAGGCGTGGTGGTTGTCGGGCCAGCCGGGCTGGGGGAAGAGGTCATCGATCAGGTAGGTCCCTCCGGGAGCCACCAGTTCCAACGCCCGGTCGAGGTGCGTGAACTTGCCTGGCCAGGTGTCCGCGAAGACGAGGTCGAAGGGCTCGCCGTCGTAGTCCTCCAGCCACGTGCCGCCGTCCCCGGACACGAAGGTCGCCCGCGGGTCGGCACCCAGCTGCTCTTGCGCGATGGCCTGGACAGCGGGGTCGAGTTCGACGGTGATCAGGCAGGAGGCAGGGTCCATGCCGCTGAGGAGCCAGGCGGTGCCCTCGCCTGCTCCCGTGCCGAGTTCGAGGATCCGGCCCGCGGGCCGGGCGGCGGCGAGTGCTGCAAGGAGGCTTCCTGTGCGCTCCTCGCAGGACATGGTGAATCCCGCGGCGCGTGCTTTGGCGCGCAGCGTGGGCAGAGTGGTCGGGAGGCGGCTCGGCGTGTCATCCATTCGGAGATGATGCGAGGATCGTCTCCTTGCGGGCAAGGCTGATTATTCTTGCCGCGGTGATCGAAGTCGGCTGATCGACTTCTCAGTTGTGGCCCTGGAACGCCTGGGCGGCCGTGACCAGGGTGACAAGCGCGCTCATGTCTTCCACGGCACTGTCATGGTGGCCACGACCCGACTCTGGCTCCGCCCGTGATCCGCGGACAGGCCTAAAAAGCGGCGATCGGAGCGGTGGCGCGTTCGCGGCGGGCCAAGGTGCGCATCACCGGAAGCACGCCGTGACGAGTGACGGCGATGCGGGTGAGGCAGCTGATGACCGCGTCGGTGGCCTCGGCGGGCACCGATGGCGTGGGCGCCTCCAGGCTGACGGCCAGGTCGTCGATGTGGACTACGAGTTCCACGAGCCGGGTGAGCAGACACTGGTCGAGGGGCAGTACGTGGGCGAACACGCCGACAGGCCGGTCGAGCGGCATCGACGGCAGCTGCGATGCGAGCCTGGCGCGAGCGGCGTCGAACTCCTCGGCCAGGGCGGCAGCTCCACCGGCCGCCTCCTGTTCGCCCACCTCGCGGATCCGACGCGGCACGGCATCCTTCAGTTGCGGCGCCGCGTCGGCACCGGACAGGAAGTACGCGACAGCATCGATGGGCGTACCGCCCGGCTGTGGCAGCTCGGCCAGCCAACGCTCGACGTTGAAGACCGCTCGGGCAAGATGCCCGGCCAGACCGCTGACCCGGAACTCGGCCAGCGCGCTCGGCTGCTCCCAGCGTTCGGCCAGCACCGGCAAACGCAGCAGCCGGGATGCGACCTCAGCTGTGTCGAGAAATGCGAAGATCACACAGGGAGGCTAGCGGCCGGCCTGCTGCGCTGCCATCCGTTGTCCGAGATCGCCGCGGAGCCTCCATCTGGCTACGCGCATGATCCGCCGGAGAGAACGGCTGGGATACTGCGGCCATGCATGCCGGAGTGATGGGGAACGGGGCGCGATCGGACGTGGCGGTGTCTGCACGGAACATGTCGGCGCAGGGTGGGAGCTGGGTACTGCGTTCCGCGGTGCAAGCGGACATCGAGGTGCTCGCGGAATTGCGTGCCACGGTGATGCGTGCGGATCTCGAACGCCTTGGGCGCTACGACGAGCACCGGGTGCGGCAGCGGCTGCGGGATACCTTCTCCCCGCAGCACACATCGGTCATCATGATCGACGGTGAACTCGCAGGATGCGTCACGGTCCGGCCCGTCGAGGACAGACAGTTGCTGGAGCACTTCTGCCTTGCTCCGCACCGACAGGGCCAAGGGTTGGGATCCGCTGTCTTGCGCACGGTGCTGGAGCGGACGGACGCGCAGGGCATGGCCGTGGGTTTGAACGTCCTGCAGGGCAGTGCTGCTCGTCGGCTCTACGAGCGCCACGGATTCGTCGTGGAATCCCAGGACCCGATCGACGTCTTCATGGTGCGCCCGCCGGGGGCGAGTACCACTGCGACAGCCTGACTTGCCACGGCGGGACAGCGCGACGGCCTCGGTCCGGTCCGCGGGGCTGTCTTCCATGGCCGGGACGCGGCAGCGGCCGCACGGGTTCGACGTGCTGCGCGGCGGCGGGAGGCGGGTGCCGGACCGAAGTGCGTTGTTACCGCCTCCGCAGAACAACGTAGGCCCCCACGCGCCGCAGCGCCTCGCAGAGCAGGAACGGGTGGCGGAGGCTTTTCCGATGGGTCCGTCGTCAGCGCACTAGGGGAGGCCCTAGTGTCCTCGCTTGTGACTGAACCTTCCTCGTACCTTGCCGCGACAGCGGATGCCTACGATGCCGTGGCCGTCCTCTACGCCGAATTGGTCCGCAATGAGTTTGACGCTCTTCCGCTGGATCGCGCGATGCTCGCTGCGTTCGCCGAGGTCACGCGGGCCACCAATGCCGGGCCCGTCGCGGAGCTGGGATGCGGCCCGGGACGTGTGACCGCGTACCTCCGGGACCTCGGGCTGGACGTCTTCGGCATCGACCTGTCGCCGGTGATGATCGATCTCGCCCGCGAGACATACCCAGACCTGCGGTTCGAGGTCGGTTCCATGGCCGCCCTGGACTTGGCCGACGGCAAGCTGCACGGCATCGTGTCCTGGTATTCGGTCATTCACACCCCACCGCAGGACATGCCTTCGTATTTCGCCGAGTTCCGGCGGGTGCTCGCGCCTGGCAGTCACCTGTTGCTCGGCTTCTTCGAGTCCGAGGGTGAGCCGGTTGCGGCGTTCGACCACAAGGTGACGACGGCCTACCGGTGGCCGATCGACGAGCTCGCGGGGCTGGCCGGCGAAGCTGGATTCATCGAAGTCGGCCGGATGCTGCGTGAGCCGCGTGAAGGGGAGCGGTTCCGCCGGGGCCATCTGCTGATGCGCAAGGGCGAGCAACTCAGGTGATCGTCTGCCCGTGAAGGGTTGTCGGGCAGTCACGGGCGGAGCCGAAGCTTTCTCCGCCTTGGAGAGCGAGTGGTGTCAGACCGCACCGATACGGTCGCCTCATGAGAGCTACAGGAGCGTTCACGGTCAAAGGATCGCTGCACGGTCGGTCCGGCGCCTTCAACTTCATGCACTCGGCGACGACTTCCGGCAGCGACCGCACGGCGGAGTTCTTCACCATCGTGCCCACGAGCGGCACGGCAGAGCCGGCCCGGATCTCCGGTGCCGGAGGAATGGCGGTCGACGCTGATGGAACGCATCGGATCTGGTTCGACTACGAGTTGGATGTGACTGCATGACAGACGACGTGAATGAGGCAAGGGTAGTCGCCCTGCGCATGTATGAGGCTTTCAATGGGCGGGACCTGGCTGCCCTGGCGACGGTTCTCGCACCGGACTTCGTGAGCCACCCACTGAGAACGACCGGTATCGAGGCCGTCGTGAATGCCTGGTCCAAGATGTTCGCGGCCTATCCCGACATCCAGGTCTCCGTCGAGGACATGCTCGTGGACCGCGACCGGGTCGCTGTCCGCTCCGTGCTGAGTGGGACTTCGGGCTTTGCGCCGGAGAGGGGGGAGCCTGGACCCACCATGATGGAGATCTTCAGAGTTCAGCAGGGCCGGATCGCCGAGCTGTGGGGGCTGTCCAGTCTCGGCCGGTAACACGCCTCGCCGGTGACAACAGGGCCCTGGGCCCGCCCTCCTCTGAGCCCGACCCCAGCCGTCACACCACAAGCGTGCGAAGGGCTGTGCGCCGAGCGCGACCAGCTCCTTCGTGCAGTGCAGGCGCACGCCGAGCAGGACCAGGATGTGGCAGGCCGAACGGCGACGGCTCCTTCCGGAGCGGCGGACGCAGCATCTGTTGCTCGCCGCCCCGGTCGCGGATCCGGTTGAGCAGGGGGAAGGCGCGAGGCGCGGCGGCGCCTGACCGCTGCTCAGCTCGGGCCGGGCGTAGGCGGCGACGCGTGGGTCGGCGAGCGGTTCACGCCCGGACTTGGGGGCGGCCTCTGGAACTTCGCCGACTTCCAGAGTGAGCGCTGCGCATGCCTCTCACCTGTCGGCGGAGGCCCCCTCGTAACGCTGGAGGAACTGCTCCACGAACTCGAGGGCCTCCGCGTGCCGGGTCGTCATGCCCATCGTGTTCTCCATCATGAGGATCCGGCCGAGAGCGTTCGTCAGCATGAGCAGAACGGCCGGGGACACCTCGGGCGGCAGCTCCACGCCCGTCTCCGTGAGACGGCGGGTGAGCGCCTCCAGTTGTGCCTCGCGGTAGCGCTCGGCGCGGACGGTGAGTTCGGCGCGGATCGACTTGCGGTGATTGGCCAGTGCTGTGAACTCCGTGGTCAGCGCGTTGCCCGGGTGACTGTTGAGCTGCCATAGAGCGCGCAGTGGCTGCGGGCCGTCCAGCAGGCGGACCTGCCGCTCCAGCTCCTCGTCACCGCGCCGCCGCAGCACGGCGAGGAACAGATCGTCGAGCGTGCGGAAGTAGTACAGCACCAGCGCCGGTGCCACCTCGGCCTCACGGGCCACACGGCGGATGCCGACGGAGGCGTAACCCTCCTTGAGCATCAGCCGCTCGGTGACGTCGAGCAGGACCTGGCGGGTCTTGGAGTTCTCGGTGCCCATACGGCGAGGCGCAGTCATGCCCCTCATTGTCGTTGACGTCGTCCTTGACGGTGCCGGGGCGCGATGTTAAACAAATGTTCAGCGCTCGTGTTAAACGCTCGTTCAACGCGTGAACGGAGGGCCGGGCCGATGGCACGGACCACAGACGAGGCGACACCGGACCACCCCTACACGGGTACTCGCGCCCTGCGCGTCGAGGATCCGCGGCTGCTGACCGGCACCGGCACGTACGTCGACGACATCGTGCGGCCCGGGATGCTGCACGCCTGCTTCGTGCGCAGCCCGGTCGCACGGGCGCGCATCGCCGGAATCGACGTATCGGAGGCGCTCGCCCTCGAGGGCGTGCATGGCGTGTTCATCGCGCAGGACCTCAACCCCGGCGTGCGCGAGCAGTGGTACACGCTGAACGGGCGGGACGACCCGGACACGCCCCGCCCGCCGCTCGCCGAGGGCGAGGTGCGCTTCGTCGGGGATCCGGTGGCGATGATCGTCGCCGTCGACCGCTACACGGCCGAGGACGCGGCCGAACTGGTCGTGGTCGACTACGACGAACTGCCGCCGGTCGTCGACTACGCCGGCGCGCTGGAGTCCTCCGAGTCGGTCCACGCGACACATCCCGGCAACCTGGCGGGGCAGCTCGCCGGACGCCCGATGGACGAGCTCGCGCCCGTCTTCGAGGGCGCGCCGCACGTGGTGAGCGTGACCGTCCACCAGCAGTCCCACGGCCCCGTGCCGATGGAGACCCGCGGGATCGTCGCCGAATGGTCGGCCCCCGCAGGGGAGATGACGATCTGGGCGGCGACGCAGTCCCCGCACGAGGTCCGCTCCTTCTGCGCGCGTCTGCTCGGCGTCGACGAGCACCGGGTGCGCGTGGTGATGCGCGACACCGGCGGCGGATTCGGGCAGAAGGTGCTGCCGCAGCGTGAGGACATGTGCGTGATGCTGGCGGCGGTCAAGCTGCCCGCCGCGCTGAAGTGGATCGAGGACCGGCAGGAGCACCTGCTGGCGGCCGGCCAGGCGCGCCACGAGCACGGCGAGGCGCGGATGGCCTTCGACGACGACGGCCGGATCCTGGCCGCCACCCTCGACCACGTGCAGGACGCGGGTGCCTATCCGACGCCGTCCCCCGTGCAGAGCGGCATCGCCGTGGGGATGCTGTTCCCCGGGCCGTACCGGATCCCCGAGGGCACCTTCTCGTCCCGCTTCGTCTTCTCCAACACCAGCGGACGGGTGGCCTATCGCGGGCCCTGGCAGTTCGAGTCGATGGCGCGCGAGGTCCTCCTCGACACCGTGGCGCGCCGCCTGGGCATGGACCCGGTCGACCTGCGGCGCAGGAACATGCTGCGCCGCGAGGACCTGCCGACGGTGAACTGCCACGGCATGCCCTACGACGACATCACGCCGTACGAGACCTTCGAGCAGGCGCTGGAGATGCTCGGTTATCCGGCCTTCCGGCGCGAGCAGGAACGAGCCCGTGCCCAGGGCCGCCACCTCGGCGTCGGCACCTGCACCTACGTCGAACCGACCGCGGGCGCCACGCCGTTCCACAGCACGGAAGGCGCGACCATCCGCATCGAGCCCTCCGGCAAGGTCAACGTCTACGTCGCCGGCGGATCGTGTGGAAACAGTCTGGAGACAACCGTCATCCAGCTCACCGCCGACGCGCTGAGTGTGGCGATCGAAGACGTCAGCACCATCCAGGGCGACACCGCGGTCACCCCGTTCGGCAGCGGCACCGGCGGCAGCCGGTCCGGCCCCATGACCGCCGGCGCGATCGCCGAGACGGCCGCCGGATTACGCGCACGCATCCTGGCCATCGCCGCGCACCGGCTCGGCGTCGCGGCCGACGAGGTGGAGCTCGTCCGCGGCCGGGCATCGGTGACGGGCAGCCCCGAGAAGGGGCTCACCCTCACCGAGATCGCCGACATCGCCTACTTCCAGGTCCACGCCCTGCCACCGGGCGTACCGGCCGGCCTGGAGGCGAGCGGCCGCTACCGCACGCCGCACCCGATGATCTGGGCCAACGCCACGCACCTGTGCACGTGCGAGGTGGACGTGGTGACCGGCGCGGTGAAACTGCTCCGCTACATCGTCAGCGAGGACTGCGGCCCCATGATCAATCCCAGTGTGGTGGAGGGCCAGATCTTCGGCGGCACCGTCCAGGGGATCGGCGGCGCCCTCTACGAGCACCTCGCCTACGACGAGGACGGCAATCCCCTCGCCACCACGTTCATGGACTACCTGATCCCCACGGCCGCCGAAGTGCCCGTCATCGAGCTTGGGCACATCGAGACGCCCAGCCCCGGTCCGGGCGGTTACAAGGGAGTGGGGGAGGGCGGCGCGATCGGTTCCGCCCCGGCCGTCGTGAACGCGGTCGCCGACGCTCTCGCGCCCTTCGGGGTGGAGATCACGCGGCTGCCGCTGACGCCGGCGTCGATCGTCGAGCTCCTCGAAGAGGCCCGGATGCGGGGGGCGGTGACCGCGTGAAGCCCGCGCCGTTCGAATATCACGTCCCCACCGGTGCCGGCGAGGCGGTCGCTCTTCTCGCCGACCTGGGTGACGAGGCCAAAGCCATCGCCGGCGGCCAGAGTCTGGTCCCCATGCTGGCGCTGCGCCTCGCGTCCTTCGGCCATCTTGTCGACCTGCGCCACGTGGCGGAATTACGGGGCATCGAGCGCCGCGACGGGTCTGTGTGGATCGGCGCGGGGACAACCCAGGCCACCATCCAGGGTTCGGACGAGGTGCGCGGCACGATTCCCCTCCTCGCCCGTGCCACGCCGTTGATCGGCCACTTCCAGATCCGCAACCGCGGCACCGTCGGGGGCTCGCTCGCCCACGCCGATGCCGCGGCCGAGTACCCGGCGGTGGCACTGACCCTGGACGCCGAGCTGGAAGCGCTGTCGGTACGTGGGCGCCGCACCGTCCCGGCCGCACGATTCTTCACCGGCACGTGGACCACCGCCCTGGCCGACGACGAACTGCTGACGGGCGTCGCCTTCCCCGTCTGGCGCCGCCCCTGCGGTTTCGCCGTCGAGGAATTCGCCCGCAGGAGCGGGGACTTCGCCCTCGCCGGCGCCACCGTCGCCGTCGGACTCGACGCCGACGGGCGCATCGACCGGTGCGCCATCGGCCTGTTCGGACTCGGTGCGACCCCCTGCAGGGCCCGCGCGGCGGAGCAGGAGCTGATCGGCGCCGAACCGACCGAGGACAAGGCCGACGACATCGGAGGCCTCGCCATGTCGGGCCTCGGCTCGGTTCCGTCCGATCTGCACGGATCGGCCGGCTATCGCAAGCGCGTGGGCGCGGCCATGGTGGCCCGCGCCTGGCGGCGTGCCGTACGGGAGGCGGTCCATGGCTGACATCGACATCCGGATACAGGTCAACGGCGTCGCACGCCGGGACACCGTGCCGCCCCGTCTCACCCTCGCCGACTTCCTGCGGGTCAACTGCGGCCTGACCGGGACGCACCTCGGCTGCGAACACGGGGTCTGCGGCGCCTGCACCGTGCTGCTGGACGGCGAGGCCGTCCGCGCCTGCCTGGTGTTCGCCGTGCAGGCCGACGGCGCCGAGGTGACGACCGTCGAGGGGCTCGCCTCACCGGACGGTGAACTCTCCTTCGTCCAGGCGGCGTTCCGCGAGCACCACGGGCTGCAGTGCGGTTTCTGCACCCCGGGCTTCGTGGTCTCGGTCACCGCGTTCCTCGCCGAGAACCCCAAGCCCACCGACGACGAGATCCGCGATGCCCTGTCCGGGAACCTGTGCCGCTGCACCGGCTACCAGGGGATCTTCAAGGCCGTCCGGGCCGCCGCCGAGACGAAGGACTCCGCATGAAACTGCAGAACACGCTCAGCATTCCCGCGGCGGCGGACGAGGCCTGGCGGGTCCTGCTCGACATCGAACGCATCACCCCCTGCGTACCCGGGGCGACGCTCACCTCCCGCGACGATGACAGCTACCACGGAAGGATCAAGGTCAAGCTCGGCCCCGTCACCCTGACCTACAAAGGGACCATCAAGTTCCTGTTGCAGAACGAGCCGGACAAGACCGTGGTGCTGGAGGCCGGCGGCAGGGAGACACGCGGCAACGGCACCGCGAAGGCCCTGGTGACCTGCCGTCTGATCGGCTCCGGCGACGACTCCACCGACGTGTTCGTGGAGACCGACCTCGCCATCACGGGCAAGCCCGCCCAGTTCGGCCGCGGCACGCTCGCCGAGGTCGCCGGCACCCTCATCGGCCAGTTCGCCGAGAACCTGGCCGCCGAACTCGCCGCAGTACCACCGGCCCTCGCCGATCCGCCGACCGCCGCCCCGACCGAAGCCGGTAGCAGCAGCGATCCCCCCGCCTCCCCGGCGCCGCGAACCGCCGAACCCATCGACCTCATCGACGCGGCCGGCGCAGGAGTACTCAAGCGCCTCGCACCGCCGGCCACGGTACTCGCCGCGCTGCTGCTCCTCGCGCTCGTCCTGCGCGGCCGCCGACGCACCGACCGGTGACCAGGCCTCCCCGCCACCGTCACCACACCCCAACCCAGGAAACGAGGTAGTCATGCCCGGACGAGTCGAAGGCAAGGTCGCCTTCATCACCGGCGCCGCGCGCGGCCAGGGCCGCAGCCATGCCGTACGGCTGGCCGAGGAGGGCGCCGACATCATCGCCGTCGACGTGTGCAAGCAGCTCGACGGCGTCACGTTCGCCATGTCCACGCCCGAGGATCTGGAAGAGACGGTCACCCAGGTACAGAAACTGGGGCGGCGGATCCACGCCGTACAAGCAGACGTACGGGACCACGACGCGCTCAAGGCGGCGGTGGACGACGGCGTTGCCCAACTGGGACGCCTGGACATCGTCGTGGCCAACGCGGGCCTCGGCAGCGACGGCGCCACGCTCGACGCCATGGACGAGAAGACCTGGCGCGACATGATCGACGTCAACCTGACCGGCGTATGGCTGTCCACCAAGGTGTCGACCCCGCACATCGTCGCGGGCGGCCGAGGCGGCTCGGTCATCCTGACGAGCTCCGTGGGAGGGCTCAAGGGCTATGCGAACATCGGCCACTACATCGCCGCCAAGCACGGCGTGGTGGGGGTGATGCGCACGCTGGCCGGGGAGTTGGGGGCACACAACATCCGCGTCAACACGGTGCACCCCACCCAGGTGAACACGCCGATGGTGATGCACGAGGCCACCTACCGCATGTTCCGCCCCGACCTGGAGAACCCCACCGTCGACGACTTCGCGGCGGTGTCGCAGGGCATGCACGTGCTGCCCACCCCCTGGGTGGAGCCCCTGGACATCAGTAATGCCGTTCTCTTCCTCGCCTCCGACGAGGCACGTTTCGTCACCGGCGTGACGCTGCCGATCGACGCAGGCGCCCTGCTCAAGTGAGCCGCACACCATAGGGAGGTGTGTTCGTGACCACTGCCGACACCATCTACTGGGACCCCTGCGACCCCGCGCTCGCGCGCGACCCCTACTCCCTGTACGCGCGGCTGCGCGAGGAAGTGCCGCTCTACTACAACGGCAAGCACGACTTCTACGCCGTCAGCCGCTTCGCCGACTGCCAGCGGGGCCTCGCCGACTGGCAGACCTTTTCCTCCGCCCGGGGAGACATCCTCGAGATCATCCAGGCGAACATCGACCTTCCGCCCGGGACCCTCATCTTCGAGGACCCACCCGTCCACGACATCCACCGGCGCCTGCTCGCACGTGTCTTCACCCCTCGCCGGATCGCCATGCTGGAGCCGCGAGTACGGGCCTTCTGCCGACGGGCCCTCGAGCCGGTGACCGGCGCCGAGCGGTTCGACCTCGTCGAAGCCGTCGGCGCCGAGATGCCGATGCGTGTGATCGGGATGCTCCTGGGCATCCCGGAGTCCGACCAGCCGGCCATCCGTGACCTTACGGACGAGACGCTGGGCACCGAGGGCGGCGGCAAGATCAACGAGGCGGACATCCTCAGCACCGAGGCGTTCAGGGACTACATCGACTGGCGCAAGCAACACCCCTCGGACGACCTCATGACCGAGCTGATGAACGCCGAGTTCGAGGACGAGCAGGGGGTCAGGCGCACGCTCACCGACGAGGAGGTCCTCACCTACTGCACCGTGGTCGCCGGTGCCGGCAACGAGACGACGGGACGGCTCATCGGCTGGTTCGGCGCCCTGATGGCCCGCTATCCCGAAGCGCGCCGGGAGCTCGCGGCCGACCCGTCCCTCATCCCGAACGCCATCGAGGAGATCCTGCGCTTCGAGCCGACAGGCCCGTTCACCGCACGTCACGTGACCAGGGACGTGGAGCTGTACGACCGTACGGTGCCGGCGGGCAGCGCCATGGTCTTCATCCAGGCCGCCGCCAACCGCGACCCCCGGCGCTTCCCCGACCCGGACCGGTTCGACATCCACCGGGTCACTCAGCACATGAGCTTCGGCGTCGGCGCTCACTACTGCCTCGGTGCGGCACTGGCCAGGCTGGAGGGCCGGGTGGCGGCGGAGGAGATCCTGAAGCGGTTCCCGGGCTGGGACGTGGACTGGGGCCACGCGGAGCTCGCGCAGACATCGACCGTCCGCGGCTGGAAGACACTACCGCTGCTCATCGAAGGAGGCCGGTGATGACGGAGCGGTGGACGGTCACGGTCGACCAGCGGGTCTGCGTCCGCACGGGTCTGTGCGCGGCTTCCGCGCCCGAGGAGTTCGAGCTCGACGAGCACGGGCAGGGGCGCGCGAGGGCCGAGACGCTGCCGGCATCCGATGCGGTGCTGGAAGTGGCCGAGTCATGCCCGATCGAGGCCATCAGCATCACGGCCGCGGACACCGGTGAGCGGGTCTTCCCGCCGCAGACCTGAGCACCTGTGTCACATCCTCTTTCCGCAGGTCAACGGGCCCTGGAGCTAGCGGTGATCAGTTTTGCCGTTCGGTTGAGCGTCGATGGACGCCGAAGCGAACGGCAGCGGGAGGGTTCGTCAGGCGGCTGCTGCGAGGGGAGTCGGGGCAGCTTCGGTCCGGCGGTTTCGTCGGGTGAGGCGGCGGGTCATGAGGGTGATGAAAGCCCACTGAGACCCGTGCATCATGAAAACTGCACGTCAGACGGCCTGGTGTGCGTAGGCATCAGGAAGCTCGGGCAAGTCCGGAGCGGTAGTCGACCGACAAGATCATCCGTCAGCGGGCGACTTCCCGGTTCGTCAGCACGAGCAGGGCCCGCACCAGCGCGGTCGCCCAGTTCGGGTCGGTGCGGACCTTGCCGAGGACGCGCCAGTTCTTGAGATGGGCGAAGCCGTGCTCGACCGGGGCCCGCACCGCGGCCAGTGCCGTGTTGGACAGCTTCTGACTGCGGGTCAGGGGCCGGCCTGGACCTCCTGAAGCTGCTTGGCCAACTCCTCGGCGAGGGCGTCCAGTTCGCTTCGGCGGGCGGTGATCCACTGCCGCTCCTGCATCCCCGCGCCCTCCCGCGTTCTCACGGCGTGCCGACCTGCTGACGGATCGTAGCGGGGGTCGGTCGTGGGCGCAGCCGAACCCGGCATCCCGCCGGAGCCGGGACCTGCCCGATGATCTACACCATGGTCATCGGCCGCCGACCGGCACGAGCACCCAACTCGCCATTCACACCAGACCCGTGACCTGCGACTTCACGATGCACACCGCTCACTGCCTGTCTCCAGGTGCCAGTGCCGATCACCAGTGCCGATCCCCTCGGTTTCTGCGACCATCTGCCAATGGTTGACAGCAGGGATCGTGCGGCGGCTACGAGTCAGGCCGGAACGTCCTGACCACGGACGAGTACGGCGCGAAGATGTACCAGTGGGAGGCAGAGAAGTAGGGCGGCGGGGCCTGATGGGTGCGCCATGTGCCGGTCATTCGCCTTCCGCGGCCCGTCGCTCCTGCTCGTACTGCCACTGCAGCGCGCTGTCAGCGGCCTTCCACTCCTTGGCCGCCTCGGGCAGTGGTTCGTTCCGTAGGTTGGCGCCGAGGCAGGCCAGGGCGTCCGCGTGTGCCGCCCACGCCACGGTGCGTGCGCTGTGCAGGCGTGACTCCCAGAGGAGTTGCGAGTCGCTCGCCCAGATCAGCAAGTCGAGCGATGTTGAGAGCCGCTTGCGGAGGTCCTCGTTCCCGAGGGTTTCTACAGCAACCGTCGCCTCGCCAAGAGCCGCCCGGAAGTACTCATCCCACCTCTCAAAATCGTGTGGGGCGGCATCGGATCCGACATCGTGCCGCCGGTAGTCCTGGAATGCTTTCAGGAGGGCAGCGGTGATGACCCCTGTAGCTTCCCGCTCCTCAGCCCGCTTCCGGGCCGCCTTCGTGTCGGACAGCACTCGCCACGCAACTGTCGAGGAGAGCGCTCCTCCGACCATCGCACCTACGCCCCCCAGGACCGCTGATAGCCAAACCGGGCTGCCCTTGGCGGCCTTCTGCTGCAGCTACGGCAATGATCCACTCCACCGGAAAGGTTCCTCCCCCACAGGCAACATGCTCAGGCGGAGAAAGTACCGCCAGGCTCGGTTGGCCCGGCCGCTGGACCGCGGCGAGAGCCTCGTCGAGCTCGTGGAGTGCGCGCGCTCCGCATCGTGATCACCGCGCCGCCGAACGCGACCTCTGCTTCGCCGGTCGCGATCAGGGACCCGGAGTCGCCCCATCAGTCCGCTTGGAGGAGATCGAGCACGGCTCGCTTGTAGGCGGCGTATACCGTGGGGAGTTCTGCAAGGTGGGCGCGCTCGTCGATGCCGTGCAAGCCCTCGTACGGCACTCCGAAGCCGGCGGTGGCTGGGATGCCTTCCCCAGCGAGCAGGTTGCCGATGTTCGACGGCCCCGCGGTCTTCGCCCGCACCGTGAGGCCCGCCTCGGCGGCGGCCCCCAGCAGGGCGGCTGCGGGCTGCTCGTCCTCGGTCAGGCGGAACGGCGGCCACGTGGCAACCGGAGTGATCGCGGTGGGCTGCGGGGCCGGCAGCTCCGCGTCGAGCTCGGCGACGGCCTTGCGGACCAGCGTCTCTGCATCGTGGGCGTCGAAGCCAGGGGTGGTTCGCACGTCGATGTTCAGCTCGCATCGGTCCGGCGTGACCGAGAAGCCCTCGCCGCCGTGGAAAGAGGTCACTGACAGCTTGGGCGGCAGCGGGAACCCCGAGGCCCCGCCCCCACCGGGAAGTTCCGCCTCGTCGAGGAGCCGTACGAGGTGGGCGGCACGGGAAATCGCACCGACCACTGTCTTGCTCGACCCCGAGTGCCCCGCAGGGGCGTGCACGGTGATGGTGGCTCGCCACAAGCCACGGCCGCCGACTACGACTTCGTCCAGCCCGGGGTAGCCGATCATCACCCCGGCCGGGCGGGCCGCATGCGGGTCGGCGAGGTAGGCACGAGCGCCACCGAAGCCACCGGTGTGCTCATCAACGTCCAGGAGCACGGCGAGCCCGCCATGCAGGCCAGCAGCGAGGGGCATGAGGTCGGCGGCAATGTGGCAGAACATCGCTGCGGCGAGCTTGGAATCGGCCGAACCCCGGCCCAGCAGCCAGCCGTCCACCACGTCCCCGGAGGCCGGCGGGAACGACCAGGCCGCCTCGTTGCCGTACGGTGCCGTGTCCACACACGCGTCCAGCGTCCACCAGGAACCTGGCAACCTGCCCGGGATCTCCACGAGCAGCCCCACCAGGTGCCCGGCCTCGTCGTGCAGGCGGCGGTGCGGCAGTGCACGAGCCACGAGCCAATCCTCCAGCACACCGAGGACGGGCCCGTAGTCGTCGATCCCGCCTCGGCTCGGACGGCGAATCAGCTCGCTCGCCAGCTCCACCACGGAGGCCGCGCGGGCCTCGCCCGCCAGTTGAAGGTTCTCGCTCACGCCTCTCCCCACCACGTGTCAGTTGTGCCGCACCGGCAGTGCGCGGACGGTCTCACTCGTCTCCACCGGCCGCGCGGACGCGCATGCCTCCCGCCCATGGTGGACCAAGCCGACAGCCGCCTCCCGACCTAAAAGGACACCGCAGTCGAACCCGTCCGCACCGTGGAAGGACGGCAGCGGTACCACCGCGGCGCTCTCGGAGGCGACAAAGAAGCGTTCCAACGCCTGGGCCGGCTCGACCATCCCGATATGCAGCGTCTTGACGCCGTTGCGGCGCCCGGACGGGTCACGCAGCTCCAACAGCCGCAGCAGGCGCTCTGTGAGCGCCCGGTGCCGCGGCGGCCCATACAGCACGCGGTGGTGGATCAGGTCCGGGTGCTGGGCCACGGCTGTCTCGATCGCCGCCAGAGACGCCTTCTCCCGGCTCCGGGAGCCGGTGACGACCAGCTGCTCACGCGCTCCCGCAACGACGTCGACCATCGCCTCGACCAAGTCCGTCCATCGGCTGAGTACTTTGACCACCACGGCCGTGCCGGAGTTCTCCAGCACGCTGGTGGCCGCCCCGTCCTGGTGACCGAACAGCACCTCCGGGCGCTCGCGGTATAGCTGGCACAGTCCGGCCCGGTTCCGCTTGCCCGTACGGCGCCGGCCAGACTCCCACGCGCTCAACAGGCTTGCGTCCGCCGCACCGCCGGTGACCGCGTTCAGGGCGTCGGCGGCCTCCTCAAGCGTCATGTTCAGCGCGATCCGGGCCCGCTTGAGCGCCGAGTCCGTACTGCTACCCGTGGCCACGGACACCGCCCCCTCCCCTATGCGCCGGTATGTACCCGCAGTGTTCCCTACCCGCTGGCTGCTCAGGAGGCCTCCATGAGCCGTTCTGTCTGCACCTCAAGGTCAACCGAACTGTGCGATATCGATCGCGTGCTTGGGCACGATGGCAGACGCGTCCACTGCAGTCCTGAGCTCTGCACCTGCCGTAGGGCCGTGCTGGTCAGCCGGATGCAACGGACAGGATGACGTCCACCAGCCGGTCCGCGGCATCCGGCCTGCCATGCGCCCGCGCCCGCTTCGCCATCACGCCCCGGCGGGGCGGGGTCGGTCAGGAGCGGGCCGACTGCGTCACGCAAGGCGTCCGTGGTCACCTCACCGAGCAGGGCCACGGCGGCCCCGGCGTTCGCCAAGTGCCGGGCGTTGTGAGCCTGCTCGTTGCCCGCCGAGGAAGCGAGCGGGATGAACACCGCCGGCTTTCCCAGCGCCATCAGCTCGGCAAGCGTTCCAGCGCCGCTCCGGGAGACCACCAAGTCCGCCAGCGCCAGGACATCCGGGAGCTCCGGACCAACGAACCCAGTGAGGTAGTACCGGCCCGCCAAGTCCTGCGCATGTCGCACTTCGGTGACGAACCGGAGGGTCACTGTGCTCGGACTGGGAGGGCGCCCGACGGGTTCGTGAGGCTACCCATTCAGAGGTTGTCCCTTTTCGTTCCCGCGCCTCGGCCACGTCCCCGGCATCCACCCAATGAGTACCGGGACCGTCCGAAGGAGGACTTGCGGCATGGCCGTCATTGATGGGCTCACGCCTGTGCAGGGAGACAGCCCCCAGGGCGGGCAGCCCAGGGACCACATGCCAAGTATGGGGTTTCCTGTGACGTCGATCAGCGACGTGGTGGGTTGGGGTGGACAAGGCCGGTCTGGTAAGCGATGACGACGAGTTGGGCGCGGTCGCGGGCTTGGAGTTTGGTCATGGCGTGGTGGATGTGGGTGCGCACGGTCAGAGGGCTGAGGTAGAGCTTTCCGGCGATCTCGGTGTTGGTGAGCCCTTCTGCGGCCAGGGCCATGACTTCACGTTCTCGGGCGGTGAGGGTGGCCAGGCTTTTCTGGGCTGCGGGGTGGGTGCCGGGCTGGGGGGTGGTGAGGAAGCGGGTGATGAGGTTGCGGGTGGCCTGGGGTGAGAGGAGGGCGTCGCCGGCGACGACGGTGCGGATGCCGTGGAGGAGTCCTTCGGCGCCGACGTCTTTGCCGAGGAAGCCGCTGGCTCCGGCGTGCAGTGCTCGGGCGACGTGTTCTTCAGTGTCGAAGGTGGTGAGGATGAGGATGTGGGTGGCTGACAGGTCGGGGTCGGCACAGATGGCGGCAGTGGCGGTGAGGCCGTCGGTGCCGGGCATGCGGATATCCATGACGACGACGTCGGGACGGTGCGTGCGGGTGAGCGTGACTGCCTCGTCGCCGTCGGCGGCTTCGCCGACGACTTCCATGTCGGGCCGTGAGTCGACGAGGATGCGGAAGGTCTCACGCAGGAGGGCCTGGTCGTCGGCGAGCAGGACGCGGATGGTCATGGGGTGCTGTCCTTATGGGATGAGCTCGGGTGCAGGGGGAGTTCGGCGGTGACTTCGAAGCCGCCGGCGGGACGGCGTCCGGCGTGCAGTTGTCCGCCGAGGGACAGCGCGCGTTCCCGCATTCCGATGAGACCGTACCCGTTGCCCGGGGTGTTTTCGGGGCCCGTTCCCTGGTCGGTGACGCTGATGGCGAGCCGGTCGTGGGTGTAGGTGAGGGTCACTTCCGCGGTGCTGGTGTGGGCGTGCTTGGCGATGTTGGTGAGCGCTTCCTGCACTATGCGGTAGGCGGTGAGGTCCACGCCGGGGGTGAGGGGCTGGGGTTGTCCGTGGGTGGCGAGGGTGACGGTGAGTCCGGCGGCGTTGTGCGCGTCGAGGAGTGCGGGGAGTTGGGCGAGGCCCGGGGCCGGCTGGAGGGGGTCGTCGGGCGTGTCGTTCTGCTGGCGCAGGAGCCCGACGGTGGCTTTCATCTCGCGCAGGGCGGTGGCAGTGGTCTCGCCGAGGGCGGTGACCATTCTCTCGGCCTGTTCCGGGTGGCTGCGGATGAGGAGGGCGGCGGTGGTGGCCTGGGCGTTGGCCAGGGCGAGGTGGTGGGCGGAGACGTCGTGGAGTTCGCGGGCGATGCGCATGCGTTCTTCGGCGACGCGGTGCCGGGCTTCTTCCTCGCGGGTCCGTTCGGCGTATTCGGCGCGGGCGTGCACCGATTCCAGGTAGGCGGTGCGGAAGCGGGCGGTGGAGCCGAGAGCTGTCGGCAGGAGGAGGTAGGCGATCGGGCCGATCACCTTGAGAGCCAGCGATTCTTCGGCGGGTCCGCCGATCGCAGAGGCACCGACGGTGAGGGCGACGGCCGCGAGGGTGAAGTTCCGGGTCGTCCCGCGGTCGGTGCGCTCGGCCAGTGAGTAGAGCGCCGCCATCAGCGGGGCGAGCAGCAGGACGGTCATCACGTAGCCGGCCAGGGCCATAGCGGTCGCGCACAGGATGGCGACGGTGGTGACGAGCATCGGCCGGGTGCGGTGCCAGAGCAGTGCGGCGCAGGAGATGCCGGCCAGGAGTACACCGGGCCACCCGTGGGCGGGTGCGACCAGGTGGTCGACGCTGACGAAGCTGCCGGGAACGGCCACGACGAACAGCACCAGGGCCACCGCGGTGTCGACCCTGCGAGGATGACGGCGCAGGTAGCGCTGCCAGGTCGTGATCATCGTGTCTTCCACTTGTGTAGTGATCATGGTGTACGCCGGGTCTGCGGAACGTTCTGGAGGTGCCGCCCACCCGTGTCCAGGTGGGCGGCACCTCCAGGCTGCCACTAGTGGACGGGAAGACCCTGTCGCTCCGTCTCGTCGGGCGTTGCTGCCGTGGCGTTCGTATCGGCGGTCAGGGCGTTGCCCTCGACGTCGACGCGGGGCACGATCCGCTCCAGCCAGCCGGGCATCGTCCAGGCACGCTTGCCCAGCAGCGCGAGGACGGCGGGCACGATCGTCATCCGCACGACGAGCGCGTCGAACAGCACGGCGGTGGCGAGGCCGAAACCGATCATCTTGATCATGGGTTCGCTGACGCCGATGAATCCGGAGAACACCGAGATCATGATGACGGCAGCGGCGGCGACCACCCGGGCGCTGTGGCGGAAGCCGGATACGATCGCCTGGCCGGGACGTTCGCCCTTCAGATGAGCCTCCCGGATGCGGGTGACGAGGAAGACCTCGTAGTCCATGGCGAGGCCGAAGACGATGCCGACCATGACGATCGGCATGGTGTTCATGATCGGGCCGGTCTGGTGGACACCCAGCAGGTCGGCAAGCCATCCCCACTGGAAGACGGCGACGACCGCGCCGAGGGCGGCCAGCACCGACAGCAGGAATCCGAGCGCCGCCTTGAGCGGGACCAGCACGGAACGGAACACGATCAGGAGCAGGAGGAAGGCCAGGCCCACCACGAGTGCGAGGTACGGGACGAGGGCGCCCTGGACCTTCTGGTCGCTGTCGATATTGGCGGCCGTGCTGCCGCTGACCATGAACGTGGCATCCGTAGCCTTTTCGATCGCTGGCCGGTCGTCACGCAGGGTGTGGATCAGCTCGCTGGTCCGCTCGTCCTGGGGGTCGGTGGCCGGGGTGACGGAGAGGATCGCGGTGTTGCCCGCGGTGTTGTAGCGCGCCGGCGAGACGGACACGACACCGTCGACGGCGCCGATTTCCCGGGCGCTCGCTTCTACGGCGCCCTTGGGGTCCTGGGCGCTCTTGGCGTCCACGACGATGGTCAGCGGGCCGTTGAAGCCCGGGCCGAAGCCCTTGGCCAGGGCGTCGTACGCGCGGCGCTCGGTGGTCGAGGTCGGCTTGGACCCGTCTCCCGCCGTGCCCAGGTGCAGCTGGGTGGCAGGCAGGGCGATCACGCCCAGGGCCGCCACCGCCACCAGCAGCACCGGCAGCGGCTGGCGGACCACCAGGCGGGCCCACCGGCTGCCCAGGTTGGGCTTTCCCTCGCCCGTGACAGCAGACGGCGCACCACGGCGGGCGGAATGACGCGTCGAGCGCGCCAGAACAGCACGGGGGAAGATCCCCAGCAGAGCCGGGACCAGTGTCACCGCGACCAGGACCGACAGCGCCACGGTGCCGGCCGCTGCCAGTCCCATCTGGGTCAGCGTCGGGATCCCCACCACCGACAGCCCGGCCAGGCCGATCACCACGGTCAGGCCTGCGAACACCACCGACGACCCGGCCGTGCCCACGGCCACCCCGGCCGCGTCCTGCGGCGCGAGCCCCCGGGCGTGTTCCTCCCGGTAGCGGGAGACGATGAACATCGCGTAGTCGATCCCGACCGCGAGGCCCAGCATCATCGCCAGCGTGCTGGTCGCACTGGACAGGCCCAGCGCATTGCTGAGAGCCATGATCGTCGCGGCGCCGATCCCGACACCGATCAGCGCGGTCAGCAGCGGCAGGCCCGCAGCGGCCAGCGAAGCGAACGTGATCAGCAGGACCACGGCCGCCACAACCACGCCGACCAGCTCGGTCGCACCGCCCGACGGCTGGGTGGCCAGAACCGAGCCACTGACCTCGACCGTCAGCCCCGCGTCCCGTCCCTCCTCAACGGCCTGCTCCAGCTCCTGCTTCACCTTGTCGTCGACGTCCTTCGCCTTCACCTCGAAGGTGACCGACGCGTACGCCGTGGACCCGTCCTTGCTCACCGCGTCCGTCCGGTACGGGTCGGCCGCCCGGACCACCTGATCGAGGTCGCCGACCTGGCCCACGACCCCGTCGACGACCGATCGGTTCGCCTGGTCCGTGATCTTCTGGCCATCCGGCGCCACGAACACGAGCTTCGCGCTCGCCCCCTCGGAACTGGCGCTCCCGGTGCTGTTGGCGGGGAAGCGCTCCTCGATGAGGTCGAACGCCCGCTGCGACTCCGTCCCCGGCATCGAGTAGGAGCCATCAGGCGCAGCCGGCGCCAGCGCCGACGCCATGCCCGCGGCGACCAGCGCCAGTACCCACAGCACCAAGACGCGCCAGCGCCGCCGGAAGGCCAACCGGCCCAAACGATCAAGAAAGGCAGCCACAGAAGGAACTCCACATCCGAACTCGGGGAACCCTTCCACCCTGTCCGACCAGGCATTTCCCGTCTTCGTGCAGCCGCCGACAATCCACTACTACGTACGCAGTAGTCGCTGAGCGCGGATCACATCGCGACCCGCGGTGGCGGTGTCACCGCCTGTATCCAAAATCGTCGTATACACGTACTCGTCGATGTCAGCGACGGACAGCACCACGTCGATGCCCGCCAGCCCCGCACCCGTGCAGTCCAACTGACTTGCTGCTGACCAGGATCACCGTCCTCATCCCACTAATGTTGCGGGTCGACCTCGTCTGGGAGAGGAACAGGCATGGATGCCGACCGGCTGAGGGCCGTGCTCGCTCGTTAGGACGGCTCCGAGGCATCGATCGAGGATCTCGCGGGAGGCTGGAACTCGACCACCTGGCTGGTCCGCCTGGCCCGCGCAGGCGGCAGCGGTAGCGCTGGCCGGTATGTGGCCAAGCTCGCCGATGCCGCGGACGCCGATGCGTTCCGCGGCGGATTGCGGATGGCGACAGAGGCTTCCTGCCGTGGCTTTCCCAGCGGCCCGCCCGTCCCGGCACGGGATGGGAGCCTGGCCGTGGACCTACCCGAAGGGGTGCTCGGGCTCCTCCAATACGTGCCAGGCCGACCGCCCGACACCGCGTCACCGGCAGACATGCGGCGCGCCGGAGAGACACTGGCTCGCGCGCATCGGGCGCTCCGAGACGAGGGCGCGTGCCTGAGAGGACGACTTGCCGGCGCGGCAGGTTCGTCGGCGCATCGCACGACCGATGTCCGCCCGCGAGCCCGCCGCGCCGTGCCCGCCGACTCCGGGGTCATTTCTGCAACTGCCTCACTGCTAAGGCAGTTGACTTCACCAACAGGGCGCAGTACATTCCCGATATACGGAAATTTGGTTCTCGAATCCGCGAAACATCACTCTCAAAGAGGTTCGGTGTCGTGGTCCAACCGTCCGTGAAGGAACAGATCGTCCTGGCTGCCGAGCGCCTCTTCGCCGAGCACGGCCTCGACGGAGTGTCTCTGCGCCAGATCAGCGCGGCCGCCGGGAACGGCAACAACACGGCGGTCCAGTACCACTTCGGCTCGAAGGAACGCCTGGTCCAGGAGATCTTCGAGTACCGCCTGCCGGGTCTGAACGAGCGACGCGGACTGCTGGACGCCCGCCGGCGCCCGGACGACCTCAGGTCGCGGGTGGAGTGTCATGTCCTGCCGGTCCTGGAGCAGGGCGAGCAGGAGGGCAGCCACTACCTGAGCTTCGTCGCGATGCTGCAGCAGAACGGCCGGCGCGACGTCTTCGACCGTCTCTCCGAGGAGTTGCGGGCGCCCACAACCGCCTTCCTCGAACGGGTCGGGGCGCTGCTTCCGCACATCCCCGAGCCGTTGCGCAGACACCGCATCGCTCAGGCCATGGCGTTCAGCGTGCACGCCGCCTCCGAACGCGAGCGGACCCGCGCGCGCAACGGGCACGTGCTGCCGTTCGCCGTCCACGTCGGGGACCTGCTCGACGGTCTGGTCGGCTTCCTCCAGGCACCGGTGTCCTCGGCGACATCGTCCGTGCTCCGGGAGACCGATCCGCGCGAACCGGCCCTGCCGCTCCACCCCTGAGCATCCGCCCTTCCATCCGCGAGCCCTTCCGTCCGCGAGCGAGAGGAGCGACGGTCCGATGAGCATCGATCTGAACAACGCCGTGGCGGTGGTCACCGGCGCCGGCAGCGGGATCGGCCGCGCCACCGCACATGCCTTCGCCCGGCGCGGCGCGCGGGTGGTGGTCACCGACCTCGTCGGCGAGCGGGCGCACACCGTCGCCGACGAACTCGGCTCCTGCGGTGTCGCCGCGGTGTGCGACGTCACCAGCCTCGACGACCTGCAAGCCGTCCGGGACCTGGCCCTGGACCACTTCGGCCGCATCGACCTGGTCATGAACAACGTCGGGATCCTGGCCGTCGGCCCCGTCGAGGACATCCCCCTCGAGGCGTGGCAGCGCGTGGTCGACGTCAATCTGCTGAGCGTGGTGCGCAGCAACCTCGTGTTCCTCCCCGTCCTGCTGGAGCAGGGGGCGGGCCACATAGTCAACACCGCATCCACGGCAGGCCTGTTGCCCTACGGATTCGACCGACTCCCGTACACCGCGACCAAGCACGCGGTCGTCGGGCTGTCCGAAGCGCTCGCGCTGTACCTGCGCCCGCGCGGCATCGGCGTCTCGTGTCTCTGCCCGGCCGGCGTGGCCACCAACATCGTCGAGCAGATCGCCTTCTACGGCCGACCGGCACCGCCGCGCGGGCCGGACTTCCCCGTCCTCGACGCCGAATCCGTCGGTGAACTCGTCGCCGACGGCGTGACCCAGAACCGCTTCCTCATCCTCACCGCACAGGAAGCCGCCGACGAAGTGCGCGAGCGCGGAGCGGATGTCGACGCCTACCTGTCCCGTCTGACCAAGGACTGCCCATGAGCAGCACACTCGACCGACTTCGTCTCGACGGCAAGGTCGCCATTGTCACCGGCGGCGCCGGCGCCATCGGCCAGGTCTACGGCCGGGCGCTGGCCGAGGCAGGTGCCGCCGTCGTACTGGCGGATCTCAACGGCGAAGGCGCCGAGAGCGCCGCCGCGGCCCTTGCCTCCGACGGTCTGCAGGCGCTCGGCGTGCAGGTCGACATCACCGACCGCGCCTCGGCGGCCGACATGGCCGAGAAAGCGGCCGCAGCCTTCGGCGGCATCGACATCCTGGTGAACAACGCCGCGCTCATGGCCGAGATCCCCCAGGTCGACATCCTGGACCTGCCAACAGACTGGTTCGACCGGGTCATGCGCGTCAACGTGCTCGGCGCCGTCGTGTGCACGGGCGCGGTCAAGGCGTCGATGGTCGAGCGCGGCGGCGGGCGGATCATCAACCAGGTGTCCGCCGGCGCCTTCATGGGCGGGGGCATCTACGGGGTCAGCAAGCTCGCCCTCGTCAGCGTCACCGTCGGCCTCGCCCGCTCACTCGGCCCGCTGGGCATCAACGTCAACGCCATCGCGCCCGGCCTGGTCGAGAACGAACCGGGCCTGCGCAGCCTGCCGGCCGGCCATCCCGCACGCGCCGCACTGGCGGCCTCCATCCCGGGCAAGAAGTCCGCGCCAGCGGAAGACCTGCTCGGCATGCTTCTCCTGCTCGCCTCCCCGGCCGGCGAATGGATCAACGGTCAGGCCATCAGCGTCGACGGCGGCTGGGTCACGCGGCTGTGACCGGCACATCCGCCGATACGGCCGAGGCCCTCCGGCCCCAGACGCTCGCGGACCTCGCCGCGCACACCCTGTCGACGCCGTACGAGCCTCCGGCTCCGGCGCCCTGAGCACCGCACCCCTCGCGTCGGCCGCGCGCAACGAACGGCGGCTCCCGCGTACTGCCGCAAGCCGGACGACTCCCGCGCACCGCCCAACCCGGACGAAAACAAGGCGGAACCGACATGACCTCCTCCACAACCCTGTCCCACGACCTCGGCACCACCGGCCCCCTCGTCGACGGCACCTGGCTCGACCGGACGTCCGCAGGCCAGATGGACCACGTCAACCCCGCGACCGCCCGCGTGAACGGCACAGTCCTGCTGAGCGGACCTCAGGAAGTCGACTCGGCCGTCGCCGCGGCCAAAGCCGCCTTCCCGGCGTGGCGGGAGATGTCCCCGGACGAACGCCGCCGCATCCTCCAGCGCGTTGAGCAGCTGATGCGGGAGCGCGTCCCCGAGCTCGGCCGAATCAACACCCTCGAACTCGGCGTCCCCTTCCGCATGTCGGCGGCGCTCGCCCATCTGTGTGCCGGCTGGTTTGGGTACTACGCCGGCTGGGCCGACAAGATCGAGGGCGCGACGATTCCGCCCAGCCCTCGGATGGTGCCGGGCCTCGACTACACCGTCCCGGAACCGTACGGGGTCATCGGCGTCATCCTGACCTGGAACGGCCCGATCATGTCGGTCGGAATGAAGATCGCCCCCGCCCTCGCGGCGGGCAACTGCGTCGTCGTCAAGGCCCCCGAACTGGCCCCCTTCACCGTGGCCCGGTTCGCCGAGATCGCCCTGGAAGCCGGGCTGCCCCCAGGAGTGCTGCACGTCCTGCCCGGCGGCCCGGAGGCCGGCGACCGGCTGGTCCGCCACCCCGACGTCGCCAAGATCTCCTTCACCGGCGGGATCCCGACCGCGAAGAAGATCCTCGACGCGGCGCGCCACACGCTCAAGCCGGTCCTGCTCGAACTGGGCGGAAAGACAGCGAACATCGTCTTCCCCGACGCCGACCTCGACGAGGCCGTCGCGGAGACGGTCCGGTCCTGCTACACCCTCTCCGGCCAGGGCTGCAACCTCACCACCCGCATGCTGGTGCACCGCGACGTGTACGACCGGGTGGTCCGCTCCACCGCCGACGCGGCGACCGCGCTGCGTGTCGGGGACCCCTTCGACCAGGGGACGGCACTCGGACCGGTCATCGGCAAGGCGGCCCACGAGCGGATCCTCGGCATGATCGAGCGGGCGGCCAAGGACAGCCGGGTCGTCACCGGCGGCGGCGCCACCGACCCGTCGGCGCTCACACCGGACATCCGCGACGGCTACTTCATCGACCCGACCGTTCTCGCCGACGTGGACCCGCACAGCGAGGTGGCCCAACAGGAGGTGTTCGGTCCGGTGCTGTCGATCATCCCCTTCACCGACGAGGACGAGGCGGTCGAACTGGCCAACTCCACCCCCTACGGCCTCGGCACCGTCGTACAGACCCGCGACGTGTCGCGGGTGCAGCGCATCGTCCCCCTGCTCCAGTCGGGCACCGTGCTCGTCAACGGCTCGTCGGGCCAGCCGCCGGGCGCCCCGTTCGGGGGCTACAAGAACAGCGGCTATGGCCGCGAAGGCGGCAAGGAGGGCCTCTACGAGTTCCTCCAGACCAAGAACGTCTTCATCCGCGCGTGACGACTCTCTCCCGCACCCTTTCCGGCATCAGGAGGCACCCATGGACGACGGCCGCGTGGAACGAACCATGACCGAGGTCATGACCACCCCCGAGCCATCGCCGGCGACCACCCCGTTCGGCCGGGCCTCGCGCGACTTCCTGTTCGGCGAGGTGTGGTCGCGTCCCGGCCTGAGCCGCCGGGACCGGCGATGGGTCACGCTGACGTGCGTGGCCGCCGCCGACTCCCCCCAGCCCATCGAACAGCACGTCCACGCGGCACTCGCCAGCGGCGACATCGGACTCGAAGCCATGCTGGAGTTCGTCCTGCACTTCGCGGTGTACTGCGGGTGGCCCAAGGCGTCGCACCTGGAGGGGGCCATCGCCCGGCAGTGGGACCGCATCCACCGGGAGCGCGGTGAGGAGCCGCCGCCGTGGCCGCAGTTGACGAACGACACACTCGGTCCCGGCGCGTGGGACGAGCGACTCAAGCGCGGCGTGGAGGAGTTCATCGACGTCAACCTCACGCCCGCACCACCGACGAACTCGCCGTATCGGCATGCCGGGATCCTCAATTTCGTGTTCGGGCACGTCTGGCAGCGGCCCGGCCTGACCCGCCGGTCGCGCCGGATCGTGACCGTCGCCAGCGTCGCGCTCGACGACGCGCCCGTCCCGCTGCAGACGCACGTCACCTCCGCGCTCCACTCGGGCGACCTCACCAAGGAGGAGATGGACGAGATCGTGCTGCAGTTCGCCGCGTACTACGGCTTCGCCAAGGGGGAGGCACTCGCGGACGCGGTCGAGACGGCGTGGGCGTCCAAGCCCGGTGGGACACGCAGGACACGGTGACGACTGACCGCCGGCCGAGTAGGCCACCGCACCGTGCCGAGGTGTCGTCTTCGGCACGGTGCGGTGTGCGGTGTGCGGGGTGGGCGGCTGCGGCACTACCAGGCCGGCATCGCGTGCTCGGGGTAGCGGGCGCCGGCCGCGCCGTGCGGGAGGATCTCCTGGATGCGGGCGAGGTCCTCGGCGGTGAGGGTCACGTGCGCGGCGGCGACGTTCTCCTCCAGGCGGCGGGGGCTGCGGGTGCCGGGGATGGGCACGATGTCGTCGCCCTGGGCCAGCAGCCAGGCCAGCGCCAGCTGTGTGACCGCGATGCCCTTGGCCTGCGCCAGCGCAGTCAGCTCGTGGACGGCGGCCAGGTTCTTCTCGTAGTTGCCGGGCTGCCAGCGTTCGTCCATGCTGTGGCGCATGTCGTCGGCGGCGTACTCGGCCGCCGGCTTCACAGCACCGGTGAGGAAGCCGCGGCCCAGCGGCGAGTACGGTACGAAGCCGATGCCCAGCTCGCGCACCACCGGCAGGACGTCGGCCTCCACGGCCCGCTCGAACACCGAGTACTCGGTCTGCAGCACGGACACCGGGTGGACGGCGTGTGCGCGCCGGATGACGTCGGGGCCGGCCTCGCTCAGCCCGAAGTAGCGCACCTTGCCTTCGGCGATCAGTTCACCGACGGTGCCGGCCACGTCCTCGATGGGGACATCCGGGTCGACCCGGTGCTGGTAGAGCACGTCGATGTGGTCGGTGCCGAGGTGGCGCAGGCTGTTCTCGGCGACCTCGCGGATGTGCTCGGGACGGCTGTCCAGGGCGGCGCCGACCTTCGTCGGATCGCTCAGGTCGAAACCGAACTTGGTGGCGATGACGATGTCGTCGCGGAAGTCCTTCACGGCCCGGCCGAGGAGCTGCTCGTTGCTGCCGGTGCCCATGCCGTACAGCTCGGCGGTGTCGAAGAGGGTGACGCCGAGTTCGTACGCGCGGTGGATGGTGGCGATGCCGCCCTGCTCGTCCGCGGCCCCGTAGGCCATGGTCATGCCCATCGTGCCCAGGCCGACGGCGCCGACCTCCAGGCCCTGCGTGCCGAGCCTGCGGTGCGGGAGGTTCGTGTCGTGCTGTGTCATGCCGTCAACGCTAGGAGCGAGGCAGCGGAACGTCATGGGGCGCTGATCGCATAGGATTGCCTGATCCTCTCATTCGAAAGGTGCGTCTCATGCTGGACCGGCTTGCCCAGGCCATCGAACGGCACTGTCAGGGGGCGTGGTCCGAGACCGCCGTGCCCAGGCTCTCGCTGGTCGCGCTCGACGAGTTCATGGAACCGATGGAGGTGACGTACGAGCCGATGATCTGCTTCATCGCCGATGGTGCCAAGCGCACCGCGGCGGGAGAGCACAGCTGGATCACGCCCCGCGGTGAGATGGCCCTGATCACCCTCGACCTGCCGGTCACCGCCGCCTTCGAGAAGGTTCCCTACCGTGCCGCGGTCATGCGGCTCGACAGCCAGGCCCTCGCCGCCGTGCAGATGGAGCTGGACGAAACGGGCCCGCCGGCACCACCGGCCGTCACCGCGCAGGTCACCGCGCCGATGGCGCCGGAACTCGTCGACGCAGTCACCCGGTGGATCCACCTCCTCGACACCCCGGAGGACATCGGCCCCCTGGCAGCGCGTATCGAGAGCGAGATCCTCTACCGGCTGCTGCGCAGTCCGCTCGGTCCCGTGCTGCGCCACTGGTCCATGGCCGACTCCGCCGCCTCCCGGATCCGCACGGCGGCCCGCTGGATCTGCGACCACTTCACCGAACCGCTCGGCATCGACGAGGTCGCCCAGGTGGCCCGCATGAGCCCGGCCACGCTGCACCGGCACTTCAAGGCGGCCACCGGCATGAGCCCGCTGAAGTTCCAGAAGCACCTGCGGCTGCAAGAAGCGCGACGCCGACTGTTCGCCGGCGACGTGACGGCGGCCCAAGTCGCCCAGGCGGTCGGATACGTCAGCGCCACCCAGTTCAACCGCGAATACCGCCGCGCCTACGGGCTGCCGCCCGGCCAGGACGCCGCCCGGTTGCGCACCCGGCTTTCCGAAGCCCGGCAGGTTCCGGTTCTGCTCGACGGATCGGGCGCGAAGCCGTAACAGGCTCGTCGACGACCTGCCCGGACGGTGCCCGACCTGCGCCCGGCCAGTGCGCCTTCCCCGTCGCCGGGGCGGCATGACGGCCGGCGTTCAGGAGGATGCCGGTGCCGAGCGCGAAGCCCATGAGCGGCGTCACATCGGGAGGGTCCCGCGGGCAGGGGATGATGGGCCCATGGATTCGCGGGAGCTGGACCCGGCCGGCCCGATGAGCGTCCTGGCATCGCCGGGTTCCGGGGATGGAGATGTGCGCCAGACGGCGAGGTGGAGGCCGACCCGGTTCCGTCGGCAGCCAGGGAACTCGCGCGACCTGCCGGTACGGGGCCTGCCGGAGGGTGCGCCGTCCCTCGACGTGGTGAGGATCCGGTCGGGTGTGCCCGACGACGAGACCGGTTGCCGGCTGGAGCAGCGCCAGGACTTCCACACGCTGTTCTGGGTCCGGTCCGGTACCGGCCGGCAGGTCATCGACGGGAAGCCGCTGGACGTGGGCTCTCCCAGCCTGACGCTCGTCGGCCGTGGCCAGGTGTACCGGTACGACCACATGGGCGACGTCGACGGCGCGGTCATCAGCTTCGGCGACGACCTGCTGTACGAGGGCTCCGTCACGCAGGTGAACCCGGTGTGGCTCGTCGGGCGTTACGGGACGCAGTCGGTCAGCGTGCCGGTCGAGGACGCGGCGCGGATGGACCGGTTCGTCGACATACTGGCCGCCGAGGCGCGGCGCCCGCAGGATGCGCTGAACGCGGAGGTGCACCGGCACCTGCTGCTCACGCTGCTGTTGTGGACCCAGCGCTACTACGACGCCCGCACCGACGGCTCGATGAGCGACGACGGTGACGCACGGCTGCACCGCCGGTTCGTGGCCCTGCTCGAGCGGGACTTCGCCCACCGCCACGACGTGGACCACTACGCGGACGCGTTGGGCGTCCCGGCACCGCTGCTGGCCCGCGCACTGTCCAACAGCACAGGCCGCCCGACGAAGGCGCTGATCACTGAGCGGGTCATGCTCGAAGCGTCGCGTCTGCTGCGGTTCACCGACCTACAGGTCGGGGAGATCGCATCCCGGGTCGGCCTGCGCAACCAGTTCTACTTCTCGCGCGCCTTCAAGCAGCGGTATGGAGAGTCGCCGGGGGCCTACCGCACGCGCGTGCGCGAGGGCGCCGCGTCTGCGGGTGCCGGATCCACGCCCTGAACTGCGGCGTCCCGAAAGGTGCATGGATCCAGCGGATTCCTTCATGGCCTGATCCATTCCGGCTGGCGAGGCTGGTTGTGCGGGAGACATGCCGCTCCGGACCAAGTTCCGGGCGACGTTTCCCGCCTCGACTTGGCTTTTCGAATGAACCGGAGAAGGCAATGGAATCGTTGAACCGGCGAACGCTGCTTGGCGCCGCGGCAGTCGGTGTGCCGCTGGCTGTGGCCCCCGGACTGGTGACGCCCGCGTCGGCGTCGCCTCAGCCGCCGCAGTACGGCGGCAGATATCAGCTGGAAAAGGACAACTGCATCCACTTCCACATCGCGGACTTCGTGGCATGGAACAACCGCAAGTGGGACATGCAGGCGTACTACCACGCGTCCGATGTCTATGTGGAGATGTACGGGAAGGCGACCACCACGGTCGAGGCGCACATCGCCGCCATGAAGGACATCCTCGTCGACTTCCCCGACGCCCGGATACTGCAGCACTACCCGCAGGTCGTGCAGGGGGACTGGACCGCGACCGTCGGCCACTACGTCCCCGGCGGGTTCCGCCTCTGCACTTTCGCCCGCCACCACAGGGGGCAGATGGTCGAGGAGTACCTCTTCACGCGGGAGATGGCCGAGGACGAGCCCGACCCGTACGCCGACGACGAGCCCTTCGTCACCATCACCAGCCCCGACAGCCGACTGCTTCAGGTCGCTGCCGACGTCCGTCCCGGCTGGACCGCCGTCATCCGCGGCAGTGAGCTGGGCAAGCGCTCGGCCACCTTCACCAGAACCGAGGGCGGCAAGGTCGTCGAGCAGCTCCGGTTCGCCGCGGTCTAGGCCCTTCGTCAAATTCCCGTCGTCCGCCCGGAGGGCGAGCGTGCGTGCCAGGCGCCGCGAGGCAGGCGGGAATTTGACGACAGGGCCTAGGAGCGCGACGGGAGCGGGCTCACCCTCGGCTGCGCCGGCGGATGCCGGTGCAGCCGAGTCGTGCTCCAGCCCGGAGCTGGTCGTACGCCCTTCCGTGGGCTTGACGTGTCTGGAAGGAATCCGATGATGGCGAGGTGAGGACACAGAACGGCGAGTCGGTTCTGACGAGGGTGGTACGGATCTTCGAGGCGTTCACGCCGGAGGAGTCGGCCCTGACCGTCTCGGAGATCTCCCGCCGTACGGGGCTGCACGTGGCGACCGCGTCGCGGCTGGTGGCCGAACTCGTCACGTACGGGTTCCTGACCCGGGACGCCGACCGCCGGGTCCGTATCGGCATGCGCATGTGGGAGCTGGCCACACGAGCCTCACCCACCCTGTCGCTGCGCAACGCGGCCATGCCGTTCATGGAAGGTGTCCACGACGTCGTCGGCCACCACGTGCAGCTCGGCGTGCTGGACGGCGACGAGGTGCTGTTCCTGGAGCGGCTGACGGCACCGGGCGCGGTCATCAACTACACCCGCATCGCCGGCCGTCTTCCGCTGCACGCCTCCTCCAGCGGCCTGGTTCTGCTCGCCCACGGCCCCGCCGATCTGCGGGAGCGGGTGCTCGACGGGCCCCTGCAGCGCTACACCCCGAACACTCCCGCCACCGCCGCGCGACTGCGGGCCGTGCTGGCCGAGGTCCGCCGGCAGGGATACGCGTACTGCCCGGGGTACGTCCACCCGGACGCCCTCGGCGTCGCGGCGCCCGTGCGTGACGCGCGCGGTGAGGTGGTGGCCGCGCTGGCGGTGATCGTCCCCAACGAGGCGGGGGCCTCCTCCGTCGTGCCCGTGGTGCGGACCGCGGCACGCGGTGTTTCCCGTGCGCTCGGGGCCCCGGACGCCCCGGTGCGGCCTCGAGAGCCCGGTGACCCACGTGACGGCAGCGCAACGGCCGTGTGACAGTCAGCGGAAGTTCGTCTCTCAATGGTTGAGAATGCCGTCGCGACCGTCCGTCGTCGCCGCGCATCCTGCCTGCAATCCAAGGACGGGAGGCGACAACGTGGTCGGAACCAGCGTGGTTGCGGATGCCGGATCCGGCGTCGGCGCGGGACGGTCGACGCCGAGCAACGCGGCGACTCTGACGGTCTCCAAGAAGGAGGACATCGCCGAGGGGGTCGTGTCACTCACCCTCGCCCACCCTGACGGTGCCCGGCTGCCGGACTGGACGCCGGGTTCCCACATCGACCTGGTACTGCCGGAAGGTACGACCCGGCAGTACTCCCTGTGCGGCGACCGATGGGACGCGCACACCTACCGGATCGCAGTGCTGAGAGAGCCCGCAGGACGGGGCGGCTCTGCTTACGTGCACGACCTGTTGAGTCCGGGGGACCGCGTCGGGGTCGGCGGCCCGCGCAACCACTTCCCCCTCGTGCCGTCGGAGAAGTACCTGTTCATCGCGGGCGGCATCGGCATCACCCCGCTGCTGCCCATGGTGCGCCAGGCCGAACTGCTCGGCGCGGACTGGCAGTTGCTGTACGGCGGGCGTACGCGGTCGTCGATGGCCTTCCGCGAGGAACTGACGGCCGCCTACGGCGAGCGCGTGCACGTCGTCCCGCAGGACGAACTGGGACTGCTGGACCTCGCGACCTGGCTGGGCACACCGCGACCCGACACCAAGGTGTACTGCTGCGGCCCCGCCCCGCTGCTCGCTGCCGTCGAAGCGGCCTGCGCCGGCTGGCCGCCGTACTCCCTGCGCGTCGAGCGCTTCACCGCCGGCGCGCAGACCGCGCCGGTGCGGGACACGCCGTTCGAGGTCGAGCTGCGGCGTACCGGACGCACGGTCACCGTCACGCCAGAGGTCTCGGTGCTCGAGGCGGTGCGTAGCGCAGGCGCTGACGTGCTGTCCTCCTGCGAGCAGGGCACCTGCGGAACCTGTCTGACGCCTGTGCTCGAGGGGCAGCCGGACCACCGGGACTCGGTGCTGGCCGACCACGAACGGGCCGCGAACGACTGCATGTTCCTGTGCGTGTCGCGATCCTGCGGCGACCGCCTCGTCCTCGATCTCTGAGACCACCTGTCTTTCTTCAAGGAGCCGCCATGACCGAGGCACTGGAGCGTGCCGTCGTGCCACCCGTCAGTGACGCCGACCCCTTCGCCCGCGAGAACCTGCTGGACCCCGAACCGCTGCACCAGGCCATGCGCGAGGCCGGTCCGGTCGTGTACCTGTCGCGTTACGACGTCCATGCGCTGGCCCGCTACGAGCACGTGCACGCCGCTCTGGTGGACTGGCAGCACTTCGAGTCGGGCTCGGGCGTGGGCCTGGCCAACTTCCGCCACGAGAAGCCGTGGCGCCCGCCGAGCCTGCTGCTGGAGGCCGACCCGCCCCGCCACGACGCCCCGCGTCGAGTGCTGCGCGAGATCCTCGCCCCGCCCGCACTGCGCCGCCTGCGCGAGACGTGGCACACCGTTGCCGAGGAACTCGTCGACCAAGTCCTCGCCGAGCGAACCGAGTTCGACGCCTTCACCGCGCTGGCGGAGGCGTTCCCGCTGCGGGCCTTCCCGGACGCGGTGGGCCTCGGCCCCGACGGCCGGGAGAACCTCCTGCCGTACGGCAACATGGCCTTCAACGCCTTCGGCCCGCGCAACGACCTCGTCGCGGCAGACGCGCACCGCACGGCCGAGCTGTCGGCGTGGGTGAACGCCCAGTGCCGGCGGGAGGAACTGAGCGACGACGGATTCGGCGCGCAGATCTGGGCCGCCGCCGACCGTGGTGATCTGACGTACGAACAGGCGCCGCTCGTCGTGCGTTCCCTGCTCACCGCCGGCGTCGACACCACCGTGCACGGCCTGGCGGCCTGCCTGTACGCCTTCGCCACCCACCCCGGCGAGTGGCAACGGCTACGGGAGCGGCCCGAGTTGGTGCGGGCGGCGTTCGACGAGGCAGTGCGCTGGCAGTCACCGGTGCAGACCTTCTTCCGCACCGCCACCACCGACGTCACCATCGCCGGCACGGTCGTTCCCAAGGAAACGAAGATCCTCATGTTCCTCGGCGCGGCCAACCGCGACCCGGACCGTTGGCACGACCCGGACCGCTTCGACCTCACCCGCGACCCCTCCGGCCATGTCGGCTTCGGCATGGGCCTCCACCAGTGCGTCGGCCAGCACGTGGCCCGGCTGGAGGCCGAGGCGCTGCTTACCGCCCTGGCTCGCCGCGTCAAGCACATCGAACTCGCGGGCACACCGCGCCGGCACCCCAACAACACCCTGCGCTCGTGGGCGTCCCTGCCCCTGCGGGTCCAGCCGGCTGCTTGATCAGCCGTCTCACCATCTTCACCCGAAAGAGAAGGAACCAAGCAATGTCCCAGCAGGTACGAGGCGTCGTAGCACGAGCGAAAGGCGAGCCGGTCCGTATCGAGACGATCGTGATCCCCGACCCGGGACCGGGCGAGGCGGTGGTGCGGATCCAGGCGTGCGGGGTGTGTCACACCGACCTCCACTACCGTGAGGGCGGCATCAATGACGACTTCCCGTTCCTGCTCGGACATGAGGCGGCCGGGGTGGTGGAGTCGGTCGGCGAGGGCGTGACCGACGTCGAGCCCGGCGACTTCGTGATCCTCAACTGGCGTGCGGTGTGCGGCCAGTGCCGGGCGTGTCTGCGCGGGCGGCCCTGGTACTGCTTCAACACGCACAACGCACGGCAGAAGATGACGCTCACCGACGGCACCGAGCTGTCCCCGGCCCTGGGTATCGGCGCCTTCGCCGAGAAGACCCTGGTCGCGGCTGGACAGTGCACCAAGGTCGACCCGGCCGCCTCACCGGCCGCTGCGGGCCTGCTGGGCTGTGGCGTGATGGCTGGCATCGGCGCGGCGATCAACACCGGTGCGGTCAACCGTGGTGACTCCGTGGCCGTCATCGGCTGCGGCGGCGTCGGTGACGCGGCGGTGGTCGGCTCCCACCTGGCGGGCGCTGCGAAGATCATCGCCGTGGACATCGACGACCGCAAGCTCGCCACCGCGGCGTCCCTGGGCGCCACGCACACCGTCAACTCCCGGGACACGGACCCGGTGGAGGCGGTACGCGAGCTGACCGGGGGGTTCGGCGCGGACGTGGTCATCGACGCGGTCGGCCGCCCGGAGACGTACCAGCAGGCCTTCTACGCCCGCGATCTGGCCGGCACGGTCGTCCTCGTCGGAGTGCCGACCCCGGAGATGAAGCTGGAGTTGCCGCTGCTGGACGTCTTCGGCCGGGGCGGGGCGCTGAAGTCCAGCTGGTACGGCGACTGCCTGCCCTCGCGCGACTTCCCCCTGCTGATCGACCTGTACCTCCAGGGCCGTCTGGACCTCGACGCGTTCGTCAGCGAGACGATCGCCCTGGACGGGGTCGAGGACGCCTTCGCCCGGATGCACAAGGGCGACGTGCTTCGCTCCGTGGTCGTCCTGTGACGGCCGCCCGGATCGAGCACCTGGTCACGTCCGGCACCTTCAGCCTGGACGGCGGCACCTGGGACGTCGACAACAACGTGTGGATCGTGGGCGACGACGAAGAGGTGATCGTCATCGACGCCGCCCACGATGCCGACGCCATCGCGGCCGCGGTCGGTGACCGGCGTCTCAAGGCCATCGTGTGCACACACGGCCATGACGACCATATAGACGCCGCTCCCGCGCTCGCCGACACGACCGCTGCGCCGATCCTGATCCACCTGGACGACCGGCTGCTGTGGAAGCACACCCACCCGGACCGGAACCCCGACGGCTACCTCTCCGACATCCGCCGGATCAGCGTGGCCGGGATCGAACTGACCGTGCTGCACACCCCCGGGCACACACCAGGAGCGATCTCGTTGCACGCGCCGGAATTGGGCACGGTCTTCACCGGCGACACCCTGTTCGCCGGCGGACCGGGGGCCACAGGGCGGTCGTACTCCGACTTCCCGACCATCGTCCGTTCCATCCGCGACCGCCTGCTGGTGCTGCCGCCCGAGACGGTGGTCCGCACCGGTCACGGCGAGTCGACCACCATCGGCATCGAGGCCCCGCATCTCCAGGAGTGGATCGACCGGGGTTACCAGCAACACGGGGCCTCCCGGCCGTCATCCTTGCCGGGCCTCCCGGCCGGCGCCGGGAGGCCCGTGGCAGAAGGTGTCACGCGCCCCTGAGAGCGGGTTCGAGGTCGGGCTTGCCCGCCGGCGGCTGGGGATCGTCGTGAGGCCTGAACAGTTTGCTCGGCCACCACATCCATCGACCCACCTCCAGGGTCAGCGCGGTGACCAGCACCGAGCGAACGATCATGGTGTCCAGCAGCACGCCGAACGCCACCGCGAAGCCGAGCTCGGCCGCGAACACCAGCGGTAGCGAGGCCATCGCCGCGAAGGTCCCGGCCAGCACCAGACCCGCCGAGGTGATCACACCCCCGGTGGCGGACAGACCCGTCAGCGCGCCGTGCCGGGTGCCGTGCAGCAGTGCCTCTTCGCGTACCCGGGTGACCAGGAAGATGTTGTAGTCGATGCCCAGGGCGACCAGGAACACGAACGTCAGGAGAGGGAAGGAGGCTTCCGCCCCGGCGAAGTTGAACACGTGATTGAACATCAGACTGCTCACTCCGAGGGCCGCTCCGAACGACAGCACCACCGTCGCCATGAGCAGCAGTGGCGCGACGATCGCCCGCAGCAGCAGCGCGAGGATGAGGAACACCACGACCAGCACGATGGGGATGATCACCTTGGAGTCGCGGGCGGCCGCATCTTGCGTGTCGAGAATGATCGCCGGATTGCCACCGACTTGGGCATCCGCACCCTCGATCTCATGGACCGCGGTCCTGGCCTGCTCGACGGTGCGCATCGCGGCCGTGCTGCTGGGATCGTCCTCGAGCTCCCCGAGCATGATGGCCTCACCATCCTTGACCATCGGAGTCGAGACGTCAGCGACTCCTGGGACGCCGGACAGCGCGGTCTTCACCTGTTCTGCCGAGGCGGCCTTGGCCACGATGTAGACGGGGTCGCCCGACCCGGCCGGGAAGTGCTTGGCCTGGATCTCCTCGCCGACGGCCATCGGCGGCTTGTTGGTGAACTGGTCCTTGTTGGAGAGCCCGTCGGCCTTGAGCCCGAAGACCCCGAGCGCCATGACGCCGAGGACGAGCGCGGTGCCGATCCACACGATCCGCGGCCGACCGGAGACGGTGGTGCCGACCCTGGTCCAGATGCCCTCCTTGGTCGCCCCGGTCGCCCCGGCCGATCCGTACGACGGCTTCACCGGCCAGAAGATCCAGCGGCCGCAGATGACCAGCAGGGCCGGCATCAGGGTGACCATGGCGAGCAGCCCGACGAGGATGCCGACGGCACAGGCCGGCCCGAGTCCCTTGGTGGAGTTGAGGGTGGCGAGCATCAGCAGCATCAGGCTGACCGCGACGGTCGCGGCGCTGGCGATGATCGCGGGACTGGAGCGGTGCAGGGCCTCCGCCATCGCCTCGTGCCGGTCCTCGTGCCGCCGCAACTCCTCTCGGTACCGCGAGATGAGCAGGAGCGCGTAGTCGGTGGCGGCGCCGAACACCAGCACGGTCAGGATGAAGCTGGTCTGCTTGTTGACGGTGAGTCCGGCGTTCTTCGCCAGCAGGTAGATCACTGCTTCCGACGTGACCAGGGCGACGCCCACGGTCAGCAGCGGCAGCAGTGGCAGCAACGGGCTGCGGTAGGTGAGCAGCAGGATCACGACCACCACCAACGCGGTGATCGTCGTCAGGCCGCCTCCTCCGCTGAAGGCTTCGATCGAGTCGGACGCATAACCGGCAGGTCCGGTGACGTGGAACCCGAGACCATCGGCGTTCTCTTCGCCGACCTTGCTCATCGCGTCGACGACCTTGCCGATCCCTTCCCAGCCCGTCTTGTCCGTGTGGACCTGGACTACGGTCTGAATGGCCTTGCCGTCCTGGGACTTCACTGGACCCTGCGGCTGCCCCACGACGTTCTTGACGCCCTTGAAAGCTTCGGCGTCGGCCTGGGCCTTGGTCATGTCGGCAGAGGTGACGCCCTCGGGCCGGTCGTAGATCACGATCGCGGGTACGGTATCGGCAAGCTGGAACTTCTCGGCTCGGTCGACGACCCTGGTCGACTCCGCATTACCGGGCAGCCAGGCCGAATTGTCGTTCTCCTCGACGTCGCCGAGCTTGCCGGCCAGCATGAGCGCCGGGATCAGCAGGACCACCCAGAGGGCGAGGACGACCCATTTCGCCACTCTGCCGCTGGGCAAGGACGCCATTTTTCGCACCATGTGGATTCCTCGGTGTCCAGTCGACAGTGTTCAGTCGACGTGAGAGAGCTTGTCGGGATTGGCGACGACGTAGATTCCGGACACCTGGCTGCCGTCCGGAGTGAGGTCGAGGACGAGGACGGAGTGGAGGGTTTCGCCGGCGAACAGCAGCGCTGACGGGCCGCCGTTGACGCTGCGGTAGGCGATGTCGAGGCCCTTGCCGGAACTGGGGGCGACAGCGGCGAACAGGCGGGCGACCTTGTCGCGGCCGTGGATCGGCCGGGGGCCCCCCGGTGCGTGACCCTTTCCTCCGCCGTCGCCCCACAAGGTCACCTCCGGCGCCAGGATCTGCAGGAGGGCGTCCAGGTCACCGCCGAGCGCGGCGGCCAGGAACCGCTCGGTCACCTGCTGCCGGACGTGCGGATCGGGCTCGTATCGGGGGCGTCGGGCGTGGACGTGCTCGCGGGCGCGATGGGCGAGTTGGCGAATCGCCGAGGGACTGCGGTCGAGGATTTCCGCGATCTCGGTGTGGGCGTAGCCGAACACCTCGTGCAGGACGAACACCCCGCGCTCCAGCGGAGTGAGAGTTTCCAGGACCACCAGCAGAGCCATCGACACCGACTCGGCGCGCACTGCCGTATCGGCGGCATCGTCGGGGGCGGGAGTGTCGGTGAGGGGACTGACGAGCGGTTCAGGCAGCCACGGCCCGACGTAGGTTTCACGGCGCCGGCTGATGGTGGCCTGGTGGGCGAGGGCCCGGTTCACCGCGATCCGCACCAGGTAGGCGCGCGGGTTGTCGATCCGCTCCGCGCTCGGTGCCTGCTTTCTGGCCGTCCACGACAGCCATGTCTCCTGCAACACGTCCTCGGTGTCGGCGACGCTTCCGAGCATGTTGTAGACGATGGAGAACAGCAGCTCACGGTGGTCGTTGAGCACCTGTGTCGCGGTGTTCGCCACCGGATCTGACGCCGCCTCCTGTGGGCCGCCTTCGGATAAGGCTGCCTGTGGGGCTGGCGGGGTGTCGGACATCGTTGGGCCTCCCGTCGCGGTCGCAGTCTGAAATGAGAGCGACCCGGGCACCCGGAGTGTGACATCCATCCCCGAGATGTGATCTACATCTCATCGATGGCCTGCGATGCCCTACGAGATGGCTTGCGGCCACTGCACGATCTTCAGGAGTCAGGCAACCCCCGGTGATCACGCGGTGGCCGCACCCGTTCCCAGCCGGGTTCGCCGCAAGATCGCGAAGTCAGACCGGCGCACGTCAGACCGGCGTACTGGGAGTGCTTGGTCAGCCCGGCTTCGAGACGATGTCAGCCACCTGCCTGGAACGGCGAATGGGAGGAGTCGAGCGCCAGCGGAAGAATTCGTCTTTCAGCTCTCCTCGCCGGACACCGTCAACGGGTCCGCCCCCTGCCAGGCCGCTAGCAGGAGCTGCCGCAGACCATGGGGTGTCACAGGGCGCGGGTTGTTCGCCGGGGCCACCTCGAGGATCGCGCTCACGGCGTCATCGATGTCGGCCTCTTCGAACCCGTAGCCGCGCAGCGCCTTCGGCGCGTCCACCGCGCGCCGCAGCCGCTGCAGGCCCTCAATGGCCGACGCGGCGCCGAACGCTTCCGAGATCCGGCGCTCGGCCTGCGGCGCGGCGGGTGCGTTGAACGCCAGTACATACGGCAGCACGACCGCATGCGTCTGGGCGTGCGGCAGATCGAACGCGCCCCCGAGCACATGGCAGATCTTGTGATGCAGCCCCGAACCCGCTGAGGAAAACGCCACTGCCGAGAGATAAGCCCCGTACAACACCTGTTCGCGGCCCTCGAGCCCGACCGGGTCGGCCACGACCGCCGGCAGTCCGGCCGCCAACGCACGAATGCCCTCGCCCGCCAGCGCCTGGTCCACCGGATCAGTATGAGGCGCCCACATGGAATCCACGCAGTGTGCGAGTGCGTTCAGTCCCGAAGCGACACTCATCGCCACCGGCAACGACAACGTGAGTGTCGCGTCGTACACGACCGAGCGGGGCAGAACCCGGGCGTCCACTCCCGTGGTCTTGCGTGCCCCTTCGGTCAGCTCCCAGACGCTGGTGGCCTCCGACCCCGCGTACGTCGTGGGGACGGCCACGATGGGAATACCGCTGGTCAGTGCGATCGCCTTCGCGAGGCCGGTCGTCGAGCCCCCGCCGATGCTGACCAGGAGATCCACCTCGTGCGCGGCTGCCGCGGCGCGTGCCCGCTCGGCCGAGGCGACCGGAACGTGCATCACCACCTCGTCGTGGCGGAGTACGACCGGCAGGCCGGAGGTGACCTTCTCTGCCAAGTCGGCCTCGGTTGCGGCCGCGATCACCATCACCCGCGAGCCGCCCAGCCGTTCCACTTCGGTGCGTACCACTGCCGACGCCTCGCCAGGTGCGAAACAAACGCGCTGTGCCAGGGTTTCATGCTCGAATCGCAAGGGGGCCTTGTCCTTTTGCTCGTGGAGGGAACTGCCGGGCATGGAAGCCGTCAGGCGTGCTGCGGGGCCAGCACGATGTCGAACCGCACGCGGGACCAGCTTCGCCCGGACAGGTCACGCCCGTCGGGAGCCGGTGCGCCGGCCGGCTGCCGTTCGAATCGCTTGACGAGGGATTCCTTGACGCCGAACACGGCGTCGGAGGTCAGCAGGCTGTCGCCCTCGACGAAGATGTGGGTCACGAGGGTGCGCAGGCCGGGGGCGGTGGCCATGAAATGCAGGTGGGAGGCGCGCAGGGGCGAGCGCGCGGTCTTGTCGAGCAGGGCTCCCACGGGCCCGTCGTGGGGGATGGGGTACGGCGTGGGAGTCAGCCCCCAGAAGGCGTAGCCGCCCTTGTCGTCGGTGAACAGGTGTCCCCGGCCGGCCAGGTGACCGTCGCCGTACTGCACGTCGTACAGACCTTCCTCGTCGGCCTCCCATACATCGAGGCGTGCGCCGGGTACCGGGCTGCCGTCGGTGTCGGTGACGGTGCCCTCGACCCAGCAGGGTTCTCCCGGGGCGCCTGCGGCCATGTCGCCGCCCCGGGGGATTTCGGGGGAGCCGTCCACGAAGAACGGGCCGAGCACCGTGGCTTCGGTGGCGTCGGCGGTGGCCTCGTGGTTGACGTTGATGGTTTGCATGGAGGCGCCGAGGACGTCGGACAGCAGGACGAACTCCTGGCGGTGTTCGGTGGTGATGTGGCCGGCCGCGGTGAGGAAGTCGATGGCGTGCTGCCATTCGGCTTCGGTCAGGCGGACCTCACGGATGAACGCGTGCAGGTGCCGCACCAGGGCCTGCATCAGCTCCTTGAGCCGGGGATCCGGGGTGTCGCGGAACGATGCGAGCACGGTCTGGACCAGTTCGTCCTCGACCTGGCGCTGATGGTCCGAGACTGCGGGAGTGGTGGTGGTCATTCTGACGTCTTTCCTGTAGTCGGCAATGGTTGTTGGTGTTTCCTGGCGGGTTCGCCGGCGCGGGTACGGCGCATGCCCGCGACCACGAGGACGGTGAGTACCAGCAGAGTTCCCGCTGTGATGCGGTAGCCGATGGCGACGGAGTGGGAGAACGCCTCCGCGACAGCTGTCCTGGCTTGGGCTCCAGTCTGCGCGGCGGCGGCGAACGCCTCGGCCGGCGTCGTTCCGGCGGCGGTGAGCGATGCCGGGAGGCGGGAGGAGAAACCGGTGGCGATGGCCGTACCGACGACGGCGACGCCGAGCGCGCTGCCCAGTTCCCGGGCCGCGCTGCTCAGTCCTGACCCGACGCCCACCCGGTGCGGCGGGAGTCCGGAGACGACGGCGTGCGAGAGTGCCGGGATCGCCAGGCCGTTGCCGAGCGCCGTGACCAGCGCGTACGCGGTGAGCACCGAATAGGGCGTGGCGACGGTCGCCGTGGACAGCAGAAGCAGCCCGGTGCCTACGAGCAGCAGCCCGCCCGAAACGGTCCACAGGGCGCCCCAGCGGTCGGTCCAGCGCAGGCCGATCCGGGTCGCCACGACGATGCCGCCCGCGAGGGGCAGCCCGCCGACCCCGGCCTGCAGTGGTGAGAAGCCTTTGACGTACTGGAGGTACTGGGCGTTGACGTAGAAGAGGGCGAACATGCCGAAGAAGACCGCGGCGACGCCCACGGTTCCCGAACGCACCGGACGCAGCCGGAACAGGCGGGGGTCCAGGACGGGCTGGTCGGTGTGCAGCTCGGTCAGGACGAAGCCGGTCAGCACGAGCACGGCCGTCCCGAAGGCGGCCAGGACGGCGACCGACGTCCAGCCGCGCGCCGGTCCCTCGATGATGCCGAACAACAGGGCGACGCAGCCCGTGACCAGCAACACCGAACCCGGCGCGTCGAGTCCCGTCGGCACTCGCCGTGGCCGAGGCGCGAGGTACGCCGCGCAAGCCAGCAGTACGACGGCGATCGGGACGTAGACCCAGAACAGCGCGTGCCAAGGCAGGTACTGCAGTATCACTGCCCCACCCGTGTTTCCCAGGACACCGCCCACCGGCTGCGAGGCGCTCCAGACCGCCACGGCGGCGGCCCGCCGCGGCGCCGGGACGCCGTGCAGCAGCAGCGACATGGACGCCGGCATGAGCAGCGCCGCGCCGGCCCCGCTCAGCACCCGCCCAGTGAGCAGCAGCGCCACATCCGGGGCGAGCGCTGACACGGCGGCGCCCGCGGCGAACAGCCCGAGGCCGCAAAGAAGGGTCCCCTTGCGGCCGAGGCGGTCACCCAATGCCCCCGCGGGGACGAGAAGAGCCGCGAAGACGATGACGTAGGAGTCGACGATCCACAGCAGTTGTGTGGGCGACGGGTGCAAGCTGTCGGCCGAGAGCTCGGGTATCGCGAGGTTGATGGCGGCGACGAGCGACTGGACGCACATCACGGAGCCGCACATCACCAGCAGTACAGCGCGCGTCCTGCGACGTGGTGCCTCGGTGACGGAGTGCGCCGCGAGCCCGGCGGCTACCGTGACCGCCTCTTGTTCTCCCGGTGCGCCGGGTGCATCGCCCGGCGCGTCCGGTACGGGGACGTTGGTCACGTTGACGACCGCCTACCCGGAGGTACGCCGCGTTCGTCGACCGTCGTTGACGATGGCCGCGAGCAGCCCGCCGGCGAGGGCGAGATTCTTGAGGAAATCGCCCTGCTGGTGGACGCGTTGCGGGCCGTCGGGCTGGGTCCAGAAGGGGAAGGCGGCGAGTGTCGTGGGCACCAGCGAGCCGACGAGTGCCGTCGCGCAGGCCGCGGGGACGATGCCGGCGGCCAGTGCGGCGCCGGCGGTGACGTGGACGGCCGCGTTGGCGCGGACCAGTTGGCGGTCCGTGAACCGGTCCAGGAGCGGCACCGTACGGCGGCATCGCTTCAGCAAGGTCTCCGCCGCATGCGCCGGGCCGTCCGGGTGCCGCCACACATGGCGGCCTCCGGAGACGAAGACGGCGGCCAGCGCGAGCCGGGAGAGGGCGCGGCCCACGTCGTCGTAGCGCGGTGGTGTCTCAGACATTCCATGGATCCGTTCGCAGGTGGCGGTCGAAGAAGCGCTCGATGAGCGCGGGGGTCAGCAGCACGGAACGTTCGACGTCCGGGGCCTTGGAGGAGCGCACGGTGGCTGTCATGGGGTGCAGTTCCCAGTCGCCGGTGTTGAGGAAGCCGTGGTCGGCGCCGTGGACAACCAGCAGATGGGACTCGGCGCCCACGGACAGCAGGGCGTCGTGGAGTCGGTGGCTCTGTGCCGGCCCGATGAGGAGGTCGGCGTCGCCGTGCAGCAGGAGCACGGGCGGAACACGAGGGTGGGCCTGCCGCGCAGGGCTGGCCTCTGCGGCGGAGGCAGCCCGCTCCGACGGGCGCCCGCCCAGCAGCCCCCACGCCGGATCGGAGGAATCCATGCCCAGCACTCCGCCGGGCAGGGCGTCGTCGTTGAGAAGCAGCAGATCCGTGGGGGGATAGCCCGCCACCACGGCTCGTACGCCGGGCGCCGCGAGGGAGCCGTCGGTGTCGGCCGCGAAGGCCGAGAGCAGCGCCAGGTGCGCGCCGGCGGAGCTGCCCCACAGCCCGATCGACGCCGGGTCCAGACCGTGGGCGTCCGCGATGTCGTTCAGGTGGCGCAACGCTGCGAGTACGTCGTGCAGTTGGGCGGGCCAGGGAGAGACCTCGGAGGACCGGTACTCGATGTCCGCCATGGCGTAACCGCGTTCGGCGAGAAGCCGGGTCAGCCGGGGCCCGTACCCGCGTCGTTGAGTGCGCCAGCCGCCGCCCGGAAGCCACACGATCACGGGGGCGGGGGTCGGTGCGGACTGCGGTAGGTACAGGTCCATCCGCAGTTCCGTGCGGCCCTGGGCCCCGGACGACGGCGTGCTGAACACGATGTCGCGCACCACCCGTACGGGAGCGGGGTCGACCCTCTCGGGAGGACGCGGTGCCCGGCTGAGCCCTTCCATGAAACGGCCCATGACGTCGGCGTTGTTCGCCGGCACAGCCGCAGCCGTGAGGTCGGAGGTGTGCGACTGCTGTGGGGTGTCACTGGTCACCGGCTCGTCCTGTCCGTCCCGGTCACGGCGAGGAGGGGGAGGGTACGACGCGCCTGTGCGCGGTGCTCGGCGAGCCGCTGCCGGTAATGCGGTGCGAGCCTGTCCTGGGTCCAGTCGAAGTCCTCCGCCAGGGTCACGTCCACCGCGGACACACCGGGCAGGGCCGTGAGCCGGGCGTGGGCCTCGTTCGCGAAGGAGCCGATCAGTACGCAGCTGGGCTCGGTCACGCCGACGGTGACCGCGATGCGCTGGCCGCCGGCGTCATCGTCCTGTACGTGAATGTCGCTGACGAGTCCCATGTCGTCGAGTCCGGCGGGCACTCCTGCGGTGATGCTGCACGGATCGAGGATCTCGTTCAGCGTCGCGCGGATCCGGGCCTCAGTGATCGTCATCGGGCACCCGCCAGGGTGCCGTCCTCCACTGGGGCCACCCGCCCGCCCCAGGGCTGCTGCAGCTCGGTGGTGTCGAACTCGTCGCCCCGGATGCGCTCGCGGAGGTCCTTCTCGTCGATGCCGTGCATCCGCAGGAAGTTGCGGCCGAGGATGTCGGCTTTGATCTCCTTCGTGAGCTCGGGCAGCCCGTACTCCTCGACCAGATCACGGGGCATCTCGAAGTTCCAGAACGCCTCGATCGCCGGCCGGGGATGGACCGCGTCGCACCCGGTCGCCCAGATGATCCGGTCGGCGGCTCCGGCCTGCAGGAAGGCACCCATCGCCTGTGCGAAGCGGCGGGGCGCGTAGACCGCCATGAACGACGTGGCCTCCAGATTGACCCAGATGTTGCGGAAGGACTCCAGCTGGAGGGCCGTCTCCTCCACGAAGGCCATGCCGCCGTGGACGACCTCGAAGGTGAGGTCGGGGAAGGCCAGTGCGGCGGCCTCGATGTCGGCCATCCCGAGGGCGGAGGTCGGGCCGGGGCCGACCGGGAGGGCCTTGTGGATGGCCACGACCTTCAGACCGTGCTGCCGGGCCCGCTCGAACACCGGGAAGCAGATCTCCGGGTCACCCATGTCCAGCGCGGTCGCCCGGCCCTCGACGACATCGATCGGGTAGAGCTTGAGAGCGTTGACGCGGTGCTTCTCCACCAGCTCGTCCACCCGGTCCAGCGCGCCGGGGCGCAGCGGGGACACCGCACCGTAGATCAACACGCGCTCCGGCCACTTCTCGCGCATCTCCAGGCCGAAGCTCAGCGCCGAGCCTCCGTCGCGGAAATGGCCGTAGATGGGGGTCTCGTGGTAGGCGATCACGTCGGTCTGGCTCTCCGCGAGCAGGGCCCGGCCGATGATGTCCGCGCCCGCGCCCTGCATGTAGGTGGAGCGTTCGAGGGTGTACTCGGGGCCGCTGACCCGCTTGTGCAGGCTGTAGAGGTGCTCGCCGATGGCCGCCCCGATGTGCGGGTTGACGCAGTTCTCGGGACGGAAGTTGTAGTTGTGGGCCACGCCCTCGACGACGAGGAAGTCCTCGATCACTGTCGTTCTCCTTCGAAGTTCGAAAGTCCAGGTGTCGGTGGTTTTTGTGCGGGCGCTCAGCCGAGCAGGTCCTTCAGCCCTTCCAGGGCGCGGGAGGCGAGCCGTTCGTCGGTCTCTCCGTCGGCCCCGCCGATGCCGACGGCGCCGATGACCTCGCCGTCGTCCACGGTGATGGGCAGGCCGCCCGGCACCGGGAGGAGCTGGGCGTCGACCACGTGCACGGGTGCGACCGCCATCGCGGGGGACGCGGCGAAGGCGGCGAACGTCGAGGTCGGCATGCCGGTGACCGCGGCGGTGTAGGCCTTGCGGCGCGCAGTCTCGATCCCGATGGAGCCGACCCCGTCGTCGCTGAGCAGAACCTTGGTGACGCCGCTGCGGTTGACGACCACCACGCAGATGCGCGCGCCCTCGGCCCGGGCCGCCTCCAGTGCGGTCTCGGCCGCCCCGTACGCGATGGCGTAGGTCAGGGGTTCCCGCATCATGCGGTCCTCTCACGGAGTGGGGCGACGGTGGCGCCTGAGGCGGCCGGGACCCCGCGGATCAGGTCCGACGCCTTCTCGGCGACGGCGATGACGGTGGCGTTGATGTTCGCTCCGGGCACGCTCGGCAGTACCGACGCGTCGACGACGCGCAGCCCGGCGATGCCGTGCACCCGCAGGTCGGGGTCGACGACGGCGGTCTCGGAGGTGCCGATGGCACACGTGCCGCAAGCGTGGTTGGCGGAGTAGCCGGTCTCCCGCAGATAGCGCTCGAAGTCCTGGTCGGTACGCACGTCGGGGCCGGGGGCGAGTTCCGCCCCGATCATCGGGGCGACCTCGGGACTGCGCAGGATGGCCAGCGTGGTGCGCACGGTCTCCCGCAGGGCGGCGACGTCCTCCGGCTCGGTGAGGAGGTTGAACGTGATGCGCGGAGGGGCGGCTGGGTCGGCGGAGCCCAGCCGGACCTCGCCGCGGCTGCGGGGGGTCGCGACGGCGTTGAGGGCCACGCAGTGGCGGTCGCGCAGCGGCCGTATGCCGGGGAACCAGGGCCGGGCGTCAAAGCCGCCGGCCAGGATGCCGAGGAACCCGTCGGGACGGTCCAGGCCGGCACGGGTCCGGACGTAGGCGGACAGGAACTCGGGCATCTGAGCGAGCGGACCGCTCCCGGTGACGAGCCAGCGGACCGCGCCCCGCACCAGACGGTCCGCGCGCAGGTGCTCGTGGAAGGTCACCGGATCCTTGACGTCGAACAGCACGGGTGCCGCCGGATGGTCCTGCAGGTTGGCCCCGACGCCGGGAAGGTCCGCCACCACGTCGACGCCGACTTCGCGCAGCTGATCCGCCGGACCGATGCCCGAACGCATCAGCAGCTGCGGCGAGTTGTACGTGCCCGCGGAAAGTACGACCTCGCGTGCCGCCCGGACGACCCGGCTCCGTCCGCCCTCCACGACTCGTACGCCGGTCGCGCGGCCGTTCTCCAGTACGACTGTGTCCACCAGTACCCCGGTGAGCAGGGTGAGATTGGGGTGTCGCCGTAGCGCGGGGCGCAGGTAGGCGGCGGCGGTGCTGTGGCGTCGGCCGCGGTGGATGGCGGTCTCGTTCTGGCCGGCGCCGGTGGGGTCGCCGCTCTGTGTGTCGTCGGGGAACTCGATGCCCAGTGATCGCGCGGCGCGGTCGAGTCGCCGGCCGAACGGGCTTCTGCGCACGACGGTCGACACGGTGACGGGTCCGTACCCGCCGTGGTGCTCGGTGTCCCCGCGCCAGCTGGTCTCCGAGCGGCGGAAGTAGGGCAGCAGATCGTCCCAACCCCAGCCGGTCGCACCGGACTTGACCCAGTCGTCGTAGTCGAGGCGGTGTGCGCGGACGTGGGTCGAGCCGTTGATCGAACCGGTGCCGCCGACCAGCCGGCCGCGCGGCACCGGGATACGTCTGCCGTTCAGTCCCGGCTCGGGCTCCGTCTCGTATCCCCAGCTGATCTCCTTGCGGCCGGACAGCAGCCCGACGCCGAGGGGCAGCTGGACGAGCAGGCTGCGGTCCGCGGGCGGGCCGGCCTCGATCAGCAGCACGCGCGTCCCGGGGTCTTCGGACAAGCGTGTGGCGAGGACGCAGCCGGCCGAACCCGCGCCGACGACGACGTAGTCGTACTCGGCGCTGTGCCCGGCGCTCATGCGGAAGGTCCAGACATCATCGTCTCCTTCGGCCTTCTTCGGCCTGGACGAACGCGCGGTGGAGGCGGGGGTGCGGGGAGGCACGGACAGTCGCTCGCCGTGGCGCGTTCTCAGGTGTGATCGCGAGGCGGCAGGGAGTCCGCGAGCGGCTCGTCGCCTCGGCGAGGCACAACGTAACAGGGGCATCGGCCTTGCGATAGATGTCTGCAAGTAATTCATCAAAGCAGGTCAGAGCCGTTGACAGTTTTTCATCAGAGCCGTACAAACGGCAGGAGCGCCACGTGGGCCGCACCGCCTGCCGCGTCCGCCCGAGCCGTCGAGGCATGCGTCCGAGCCGTCGAGGAAGGACTGCCGCACGCTCCTGCGACCACGCCGGACGGGAGCACAGAAGGAGCCTCGACCGCAGGCTCGCCGCAGCCGTCCGACCTCGCCCAGTGGCCCTTGTTCACGCGTCCCCGCTGCCTCAACGCCGAGGAGATGGTTCAGCATGACCGACACGACCGTGACCGACACGGGAACCGGCTACGGCCGCAAGCCCTCCTCTCACGACGCCCGCCTGACCGAGGTCGGCCCCGGCACGCCGATGGGCGAGGCGCTGCGTCGCTACTGGCACCCGATCGCCAGCTCCGCAACGCTGACCAGCGACGTTCCGCACCGCGCCCGCCTCCTGGGCGAGAACCTGATCGTCTTCCGGGACGGCCAGGGCCGCCCCGGCGTCGTCTTCGAGCGGTGCGCGCACCGCGGCAGCAGCCTCTTCTACGGCCGTATCGAGGAGGACGGCATCCGCTGCTGCTACCACGGCTGGAAGTTCGACGTGCAGGGCCACTGCGTGGAGCAGGCCTGTGAGCTCGACGGCGGCCGCCGCCGCAATCTGGCACGTCAGCCGTGGTACCCGGTGGAGGAGGCCTACGGCCTGGTCTTCGTCTACATGGGCCCGCCCGAGCTCAAGCCCCCGCTGCCGCGCTTCGACAGCCTCGAGCCCCTGGAGGAGGGTGAGACCTACTTCAGCAGCTGGCTGGTGCCCGGGGCCGAGGTCGTCGGCCTGGAACAGGACTTCAACTGGCTCCAGATCTTCGAGAACGCGGTCGACCCCGTGCACGCGTCATGGCTCCACTCCAACCACAGCGGGTTCCAGTTCCAGGGGACCGATACCACCGGCTTCCCCGAGAGCTACTACGACCCCTCCACCGTCGCGGAGCGCGTCACCTACCACCGCACCGATCACGGTGTGAAGTACATCCAGCGCTACCAGGACAAGAAGGGCCCCGACGGGGAGCTCGCGGACATCGACTGGGCGGTGGAGCTGCAGCTGCCGAACATCATCTGCCTGCCCGACTTCATCAGGGTGACGCCCGACGCCCGGCACGACATGCTGATCTGGGTGGTCCCTGTCGATGACACGCACCACCGGCTGGTCTTCTCCATCCGCTCCGCCGACCCGAGCCGGCGCGAGGCCTTCGTCTTCGGCATCAAGCAGAACGGCAAGGACGGCTGGCTGCTGACCGACGAGGAGCGTCAGCGCTTCCCCGGCGACTACGAGGCCCAGTGGTCCCAGGGCGACATCACCCAGCACTCGGAGGAGACCCTGGCCGCGTCCGACCGCGGGGTCGTCATGCTCCGGCGCATGCTGCGCACGATGGTCGACGAGGTCGAAGCCGGCCGGACCCCGCTCAACGTCGATGCCCTCGGCGACCCGGTACGGCACGTGGAGGCCGGCGTCTTCACCCGGCGGGAGTCGGAGGACCAGGCCGGCGCGGCCGAGGCTGCGGCGCCCACGGCGGCGGGGGCGTGACCGAGGCGTGAGCACCACCTGGACGGACGTGGTCGTCGTGGCCCGGCACGACGCCACGTCGAGAATCGCGGTCTTCGACCTCGCCCGGGCCGACGGCGGCGAGCTGTGGGAGTACGAGCCCGGCGCCCACGTCGACGTACAGGTCGGCGAGGCGGGACTGATCCGGCAGTACTCCCTGTGCGGACCTCCCGGCATCCGCAAGCAGTACCGGCTCGCGGTTCTGCACGATCCCGCGTCCCGCGGCGGTTCCCGGGCGATGCACGCCCTCGCTGAGGGCGACACCCTCCGGATCGCCGCGCCGCGCAACCGCTTCGGCCTGACGCCCGCGCGCCGGCACCTGCTCCTCGCGGGCGGCATCGGCATCACTCCGCTCCTGTCGATGGCACAGGCGCTCGACGCCGCGGGCGGCGAGTACCACCTGCACTACTGCGCTCGCAGCCGGACCGAGGCGGCCTTCGTACCCGAGCTGGAGGACCATCCGCGGGTCACCCTCCACTTCGACGACCAGGCCCCGGAGCAACTCCTCGACCTGGGACGCGACGTGGGGGACCCCGCTCCCGACACCGCGGTCTACGTCTGCGGGCCCGGTGGGTTCATGGACTACGTGCTCGGGCGGGCGGCCGAACTGGGCTGGCCCGCGGCCGCCTTGCACAAGGAGCGCTTCACGGCTTCGACGCCCGCCGCCGAGCCCGGCGGGGGAGAAGGGGACGGCTTCACGGTCCGCCTGTCCTCGACGGGAGCGGAGTACCTCGTCCCCGAGGACCAGACCATCCTCGACGTCCTGCTGGCGAACGGGGTCGAGGCCCCCTACTCGTGCGGGCAGGGCATCTGCGGCGAGTGCATCGTACGAGTACGCGCCGGCGAACCCGATCACCGAGACGACGTCCTGACCGACGACGAGCGCGCCGAGGGCCTGTTCACCCCGTGCTCGTCGCGGTCCCGATCCCCGATCCTGGAGCTGGAACTGTGACCACCTCATCGACAGCGGCGACAGCCCGCCCCGTCCCTGCCCCGGCCCCGGCCACGGTCGAGGAGGCCGAGGCCGCCTGGCTCGCCGCACAGACGCTCCCGGACCCGGAGCAGAGCATGCGTGCCCTGATGCACCCCGACTGCGTGGTCGTGCACTCGGCGGTGGGCCATATCCACGGTACGGACGACTGGCTGCGGTATGCGGCACGTCTGGGCCGGACCAGCCAGGTGGACACCTACGACGTGACCGTCCAGCGATTCGGCACCACGGCCGTGGTCAGCTGCCTGCAGGAGATGCGCGTCGCCTTCGTGCCCGAGCTGACCCCGTTCGTCATCCAGGCCGCGGTCAGCCGGGTCTGGTTGGCGGCCGAAACGGGCGGCTGGCAGCTGGCGCACATGCAGTTGGCCCGTCGGCTCCCGCCGGGCTGAGCGCCCGTGCTCCCGGCAGGCGGGAGCACGGCCACGGCCACCGTTACTCCTCGGGCTCGCCGTCCACGGCTGCGCCGTTCACCGCTGCTTCGTCCACCGTGGCCTCGTTCGCCGTGGCTTCGGCGAGCGCGGAGATGATCCGGGCCACCTGCTCGGCGTAGTGGTCGATGAACTCCGGTGACGCGGGGTCCTGTTGGGTGAACTCGCGTGCGATCCAGGGGAGGGCCACCGGCGCGATCGAGGCGGCGAAGAAGGCGAGGGACAGTGCCGCGACATCGAGATCGGAGCGGATCTCGCCGCGCGCCTGCCGTTCGCGGAGGTCCCCGACGCTCTTGAACAGCTCGGCAGCGCGCGCGTCCTCGGAGGGCGGGCGCATGCCGGGCTCTTCGCGCGTCAGTGTGTGGACCCAGCCCGGGTCCTCGTGGGCCATGTGGCAGTACCTGCGGATGGCCTCGGCGAAGGGGAGGGCCTGGGTGAGCGGCATGGCCGACTCCAGCCACCGGTCGCTCAGCGCCTCGTACAGCCCTCGTTTGCCTCCGAAGTAGTAGGTGATCAGCTGGTGGCTGACACCGGCTGCCTCCGCGATACGGACGACCCGGGCCCCGTCGAAACCGTGGGCGCCGAACTCCGCGCCGGCCGCGGCCAGAATGGCCCGCCGGGTACCGACGGGGTCGCGCTGGCGGTCGGGATCACTGGGGCTCCGTCGGCGCTGCCGCTTGCCGGACGGTGCTGCCGACTTCCCTGATGACGTATCCTCCGCTGCCACAAGGACGACCTTACCGGCGGTCTTGTTGGATGGGCCAACGACCCTTTCCGTCGCCGCCTCCCTCTACTGAGGACCCGGGCAGGCCCCCGAGAGGGCAGACGCGACTCATGTTCCTCTGCTCGTCAGGAGACGGGATTTCGGCGGTGCTCGGTGCCGGTGATCGTGTTGCGCAGGATCCCGAGGCGCTCGACCTCGACCTCCACCACGTCGCCCGGCCGCAGCAGCCAGGGCGGCGTACGGGCGTAGCCGACGCCGGACGGGGTGCCGGTGGCCAGCAGGTCACCGGGGTGGAGCGTGAGGGTGCGCGAGATGTGGGCCAGCGTCTCGGCCACGTGGTGGATCATGTCGCGGGTGGAGGCGTCCTGGACGGTCACGCCGTTGACCCGCGTCTGAACCCGCAACCCGTCCCGCAGGTCCCCGACCTCCCCGGCGGGCACCATGGGACCGAGCGGGCCGGAGCTATCGGCGTTCTTCCCGAGGATCCATTGCGAGGTCAGCTTCTGCGCTCGCCGCGCGGTGACGTCGTTGAACGTCGAGTAGCCGACCACCGCAGCGAGCGCCTCGTCCGGGTCGGCGTCCACCAGCGTCCGGCCCACCCAGGCCACGATCTCGCCTTCCCAGTCCAGGCCGTCCTCGGTGGAGGGCACGGGGATCTCTGCCCCGCCGACCGTCAGCGAACGCGTCCACCGCGCGAACAGCGTGGGGTGTTCGGGCAGTTCCTCGTCCCGGTAGGACCCTTCGGCGGCATGGTCGAGGTAGTTCAGCCCGACACACAGCATCTGTGCCTCCGGCAGCACCGGCGGCACCAGGCGCGCCTCACCCACCGGGACCGTCTCGCCGACCGGCGGGCGGGCCGGCCAAGCTTCGGGATCGGGATGCTCAGGCGGGGGAACCGGGCGGTCATCGTCGGCGGCTGGATGATCAGCTCTCGCATGACTCGTTCAGGTATGTGCGTGCCAGTGCGCCGGCGCGCGTGAGCCAGTCGGCGAGGACGGCGATCTCGTCGGGTGTGTAGTCCGCGCAGAGTGCCGCGAGGCGGGCGTAGTAGGGCTCGTAGACGGCCCGCACGCGTTCGGCGGCGGCGGGGACGGCGATGACGCGTACCCGGCGCCGGTCGGCGGGGTCCGGCTGCCGGGTCGCGAATCCGGAGCGCTCCAGGCGGTTGAGGATGCCCGTCACCGCTCCTGTCGTGACGTGCGCTCGCTCCGCGAGGCCGCCGGCGGTGACCGGGGAGTCCCCCGCCTCTAGGACGTACGCGAAGCAGATGAGGTCCGTGACGCTCAGGCCCAGGTCCCTTGCGAACTCCTGCTGGCCGACCATGCTCGTGGCGATGAGGGTGTCCATCGCGCTGATCGCATCCGGGACGGAGGCGGCGGGGCGGGGGTTTCCATCCATGGAAATTCCCTTAGTACACAAGATAAAGTCCTTAGTTGCTAAGGGATCCTACGCTTCGGTGCTGGTGGCACACCATCGGCTCGGTCCGGGGAGGCAGGCACATGAGCGGACATCAGAACGACGAGGGCCACACCATCGCCGGATGGACCGGTGTCGCCGTTGCCACGGCCGGGGCCGCGGTCGCCGGGGTGGGTATCTGCGGCTGGAGCCCGGGGATCTGGCTGGGGCTCGGCGTCATGGCGTCGGCGGTGCTGGTCACGTGGGGACTGCACCTCGCGGGGTGGGGCAAGCCCTCCGGCCCGCGGCCTGCCGAGCAGTGGGGCCTGCGGGTCCGGGACCGGGGCGCACGCGAGGGGCACGTGGGCTGCTTCGGGTGCCTGCTGGCCGGACGGCGCGGCGTTCCCGTGCACACGGCCACCGCGCCCGAACCCGCCGTCACCGCCTCTGGTACGGGCTCTGTGGCCGACCTGTCATCCTGACGGATACCGCGTCGGGAGCGGCCATGAGCGGCCTGCTACGCCTTGGAGCCGCCGAGGAGGCCGGCCTCCTCGCACGCTGTTCTGTATCGGGGGATGCAGATCTGGTCGATCGTGTACAGGCCGTCCTTGACCACGGTGTTGTCGATGTTGTCGACGGTCACCGAGAGCGGAGTCAGAAGGACGGCGGGGATGTTCTTGGTGGTGGGGCTGTTCACGGTTTCCTTGGCGAGATCATTGATGTTCTCGCCGCGACCCAGGGCAAGGGCCAGTTTGGCAGCGGCGTCGGCCTGCGTCTTGAAGTTCTTGTAGACGGTCATGTACTGCTCTCCTGCGATTATGCGCTGGATGGCAGAGAGCTCGGCGTCCTGTCCGGTGATCGGAGGAAGCGGGTTCAGATGGGCCGCCTTCAGGGCGGAGACGATGCCGGTGGCCAGACCGTCGCTGGCCGCATAGACGCCGTTGATCCCGTCCGGACCAAGCGAGGCGATAGCGCCTGACATGTTCGTGCGGGCGATGTCGGTTCTCCAGTCCGGGGTGTTGTAGGACCTGCCGATCTTCACCTTTCCCTTGAGGACGGAGAGTGCGCCCTCCTCGAAGGAGGCCGAGTTGGGGTCGGTGTCCGAGCCGTTCATCATGACGATCTGCGACTGGTCGGGCCTGTCGCCCAGCGCATTCAGGAGCGCCTCACCTTGAACCCTGCCGACCTCTACGTTGTCGAAGGAGACGTACGCCGAGATCGGGCCCTCGGCGAGTCGGTCATAGGCGACGACCGGGATGTGCACCTGGTGCGCCCGCTGGACTGATGCACCGATCGAGCGGGCGTCGACAGAGATCAGGACTATGACGTCGACGCCATTGGTGATCATCGTGTCCACCTGTTGCTGCTGGGTGACCGGGCTGTCCTGTGCCTCGGCGGCATCCACGGTGCAGTTCGGGCACATCTTCTTGATGGCGTCGGCGATGAACGGCTCGTCGAAGTCCAGCCAGCGGCGGTCGGCCGGCCCCGGGCTCAGCACCCCGATGGACAAGCTCTTCACGTTGGGTGCGCCCGTCTCTCCGCAGGCGGCCAGGCCGGCGGCCAAGGACACCGCAGCTGCGGCGGCTACGCATCGCTTCCCGTGCACGTTCATGCCCGTGGCCTCCGGTTCGCGTCACCTTGTTCGCGCGCCCGACAGCGAAGGCATGCACGCGCCGCAACCACGACCTCTTCGATTCTGCTTCGTGACAGCGAATATCCGACTGGGCGCGGACGCAAAGAGATACGTCTCAATATAGCAAAAACCACTGCTTAACCAGCCAAAACGTTCGCGTAGCGTCAGCGGTGACGACCGCGATGTGTCCGCTGTCGCGGACCCGCGACGTCGGCGCACCGCCTCCACCGAGGACGTCACCAAGGCCCTCATCGAAGCCCTCGACCGCTGAGACGCTGGGAACGGAACCACCCGCAGGACGCCCGCGCACCGGCGCAGGGCGCCGACACCCTGGGCCGCACGGCCCGCCTGCTGCCAGGCGGGCCGTCGGCGCCGGGGCACTGAGTGGCCTTCGGTCAGGGACGCACAAGGACCTTGAGGGCTTCGCGCTGGTCCATCGCGCGGTAGCCGTCGGGTACCTCGTCGAGGCCGACGGTGCGGTTGAAGACGCGTCCGGGCTCCACTGTTCCGTCGAGGACGCCGGGGAGGAGTTCCTCGATGTAGGCGCGGACCGGGGCGGGCCCGCCGGTGAGGGTGATGTTCGGGCCGAACAGGCTGGTGAAGCCGACCGGCGCCTCCTCGTACTGCGGGACACCGACCCGGCTGATCACGCCGCCAGGACGCACCGCACCCACGGCCATCTCGTAGGCGCTCATGTAGCCGACGCACTCGAGGACGGCGTGCGTGCCGTCGCCGCCGGTCAGCTCGCGCACGCGCTCGATGCCTTCTTCGCCGCGCTCGGGGACGACATCGGTGGCGCCGAACTCGCGGCCGAGGTCGGTACGGTCCTTGTGCCGGCCCATGAGGATGATGCGGTCGGCGCCGAGCTGCTTGGCGGACAGCACGGCCAGCAGGCCGACCGCGCCGTCGCCGATGACCGTCACCGTGGTGCGCGGGTTGACGCGCGCCTGCTTGGCGGCGTGGTAGCCGGTGCCGTACACGTCGGAGAGGGTCAGCAGCGAGGGCAGCAGCTCGGAGTCCTCGCCGACGGGCAGCTTGACGAGGGTGCCCTGGGCCTGCGGGACACGGACCGCCTCGGCCTGACCGCCGCCGACGTCCCCGGTGCCCCAGAAGCCGCCGTTGCGGCAGGAGGTGTGCAGGCCCTCGCGGCAGAACGCGCAGGTGTTGTCGGAGTACGCGAAGGGGGCCACGACCAGGTCGCCGCGCTGGAGGCCGGAGATTTCGGAGCCGAGCTCCTCGATCACGCCGATGAACTCGTGGCCCATCGGCGTGCCCTGCTGTGCGGCCGGCATGGTGTGGTAGGGGTGCAGATCGCTGCCGCAGACGCAGGAGCGGACGATCCGCACGACGGCGTCGGTGGGCTGCTGGAGGACCGGGTCCGGCGCGTTCTCCACGCGCACGTCGCCGGCTCCGTACATGAATGTTGCCCGCATGGGTGTTACCTCTGGTGCTCGAATTGTGCTTGGGTTCGAAGGTGTTGTCGGCCCTGCCCGTCAGGCGCGCGTGCGCGGGCCGGCGTACTGCTCGTCGGTGACGGCCCACACCGTCTCGGGACTGTCGTCGCCCGTGCCCTCCCACATCGCCAGGTGCTCCATGAAGTGGTCGGGAGTCGCGCCGTGCCAGTGCTCCGCGCCCGGCGGGCAGGAGACCGTCTCGCCGGGGTGGGCCTCGAAGACCGTGCCGTCGCGGGTGCCGATCAGAGCGGTGCCGGAGACGACGTGCAGGGTCTGGCCCGCGGCGTGGCGGTGCCAGGCGGTGCGGGCACCGGGCGCGAAGCGGACCAGGTTCACGCGCATCCGGGACGGCGCGTCGCCGGGGTGGATCACGTCCCACCACACGTCACCGGTGAACCACTCGGCCGGTGCCTTGCTGGTGGGCTGTTTCTTGAGGAATTCCATGGAGGGTGCTCCCAGTTCCCAGGAGGGAAATTGTTTTTCTATGCGTATTTCTCTACGTCGGTGAAATCCGTACGCATGACAACGCTCACACGTCCCGCCAGGCGCGCAAAGAGGAGAGTTTCCTCCTGGGAGGAGAACATCCTGGGAGAAAACTCTCCCACCCACCCCTGGAGCCGGCAGTGCGAGACTGGCCCGTATGACCAGCAGCGCACACCTGAAGGAGCTGGGCGAGTTCCTCAAGGCCGGCGCGCCGAGCTCAGCCCCCGCACCGTCGGCCTGCCCGACACCGGAGCGCCGCGCAGGGTGGCGGGCCTGCGCCGGGAGGAAGTCGCCCAGCTGGCCGCGATCAGCACGGACTACTACGTACGCCTGGAACAGGGCCGCATGCAGCCGTCCGCGCCCGTGCTGCAGGCGCTTGTCCGTGTACTGCATCTGAGTGACGACCAACGGGACTACGTGTACGAGCTGGCCGGCAAGGCCGGTGCCCGGCCCCGTCGGCGCGCCGGGCCGCCTGCGCGCCCTGGCCGGCCTCGAGCCGGACGCCCCCGATCTGTGGGAGCGCTACGACGTGCGCTGGCACACCCACGGCAGCAAGACCTTCCACCACCCCGAGGTCGGTGACATCACCCCCGGCTACCAGTCGATGCAGATCGAGGGCCCTCCGGGACAGCGGTTCATCGCCTACTACGCCGAACCCGGCACCCCCGAGCACGACGCCATGGCGTTGCTGGACCTGCCCGCCCGGGAGCCCGCCGGCGCCACCGCGTCGCGCGACGCCTCCACGGACGCGGAGTCCTCCCCGTCGTCCTGACACCGTGAACCGCCCCGGCTGTCAGGTCGATGCGGTGCCTCAGACCGGCGTACAGGCTCCGGCCGCTCATGAAGGCCGTGACCTCGGCCTCGAGGACAGAACTCATCAGGCGTGCCCATCGATGAGGCGCCGCAACGCTGGTCCGGCACCCCGCGCGCTCCAGATGTGGCCGATCGGCCACATCTGCCATGCCGACCGGCCAGTGAAACGCGGTGAGGATGGCCGCGCCCGACGCCGACTCGATATTCGTGGACGTGCGAGACGTCGTCTGATTCCGCGGGAATCCGGGTCGAGATGCGAGGTGCCAATCACATGCCGACGCGGAACGGCCATGCCGACCGGAGTGGCCGATGACAGTGATCACATCCGCGGTATCAACCACCCGATATCGAGCAGGCACGCACATGCTTGCAGAAGTCTTCGCCCGGCACGGCCTCGATCCCGCGCTGGTCAGGCTTCGTGCTGGACGCGCTGACGGCCGCCGACATGGACCCGTACGTCGCACACCGGGAGTCCCGGTCCGGTGGCGCGGCAGATCCGGGCCTTCCTGGGCGCCCGATAGGAGGCCGAAAGGATGAACCGCTCTCACGAGACCATGGAACACGAAGAGATGCGCCAGCCCGTGCCCGTTCCGAACGCCCCCGGTCGCCTCCCCGTGCTCGGGCATCTCCTCCAGCTCGGCCGCAGGCCCCTCGACTTCTTCCAGAGCCTGCGGTCCCAGGGCCCCGTGGTCCGTATCGGCTTCGGGCCGAAAGCGGCGTACGTCGTCAACGACCCCGACCTCATCCGGCGGGTCTTCGTCAACGACGCAGCCGACTACGACAAGGGGGTCTTCTGGGAGAAGGTCCGGGAGTTCGTCGGCGACGGGCTGGCCAGCGTGAGCAGCGGTGAATTCCATCTGCAGCAGCGCCGGATGATGCAACCGGCCTTCCACCGCCGGCAGATCGCCCGCTACGCCGAGATCATGAGCGACTGTCTGACAGAGCTGGCCGAGTCCTGGCAGCCCGGACAAGTAATCTCCATGGACGACGAGATGCAGTCGGCGGCCCTCACCCTCGTCGCCCGGACCTTCTTCTCCTCGCACCTCGGCCGGGAGGCGAGCCGCGCGCTCGAAGAGTCCTTTCCGACCGTCCAGGACGGCATCGTCAAGCGCACTCTGGCCCCGCTGGGGGTGATGGAGAAGCTGCCGACACCGGCGAACCGGCGGTTCACCCGGGCGATGGAGAACATCTGGGGGAGCTGCGAGCGCGCGGTCGACGACTACCGGGCCACCGGCGCCGACGGTGGTGACCTGATGTCCATGCTGATCCAGGCGCACGATCCGGACACCGGCGAGTCCATGAGCGACGAACTGATCCGGGACCAGGTGATCACGATCGCGCTCTCCGGCCGGGACACCACCGCGAACGCGCTGGCCTGGGCGTTGTACCAGCTGAGCCGGCGGCCCGACGTGGCCGACCGTATCGCCGCCGAGGTCAAGGAGGTGGTCGGTGACCGGCCCGCGGGCTTCGAGGACCTGATGGCGCTCGACTACACCAACCGCGTGGCCAAGGAGGTGTTCCGTCTCTACGCGTTCTGGCTGCTCATCCGGAGCACGGTGCGGGACGTGACTCTCGGCGGGGTGCCCATACCGGCGAACACCCAGGTGCTGATCAGCCCGATCGCCATGCACCGGGACCCGTCGATCTATGAGGACCCGCTGCGGCTCGACCCCGACCGCTGGCTGCCGGGCCGGGCCGAGAAGATCCCCCGCAACGCTTACTTCGCCTTCGGCGCGGGCAACCGCCAGTGCATCGGCGACCGCTACGCCTGGACCGCGGTCATGCTCGGCCTGGCCGCGATCGCACCCCGCTGGGAGCTGCGGCCGGTTCCGGGGCACGAGATCACCGAGGTGGCGAAGGTCTCCGTGACGCCGAATGCGCTTCCGCTGAGGGTGGTTGCCCGATCCAAGTCCGGCTGACAACCGACTTCCCGTGAACGCAAGACCGATCTGCTCGGAGAGGTGATGTGACACATGGCCGGTCAGACAGCCGGGGACACGCAGGACAGCGCACCGGTCGACGCCTTGCATCGGTTGCTGGAGCCGGAGAACCGCAGGAATCCGTATCCGTTCCTGGAATGGCTGCGCACAAATGATCCGGTGCACCGGACGACGAGCGGTACCTACCTTCTCAGCCGCCATGCCGATGTTTCCCGTGTGCTGCAGGAAAGCGGCACAGTGTTCCTCAGCCCGGACCGTTCCATGCTGGAAGCCCGTTACCCCGATGCTCTCCGGCACCGCTCGGTGAGGATCTTCGCCGGCAGCATCGCGCTGACGAATCCTCCGGAGCACACCAGGCTGAGGAAGGCGCTCAGTCGCGATTTCACCGCTCGCCGGGTCGAAGGGCTTCGGCCCCGCATCGCCCAGATCTGCGATCGCCTGCTCGATGCCGTTGCCGAGCCCTTGCTGGACGGCGAAACGGTCGATCTGCACCGCACCGTGGCGGAGCCCTTGTCGGTGGCGACGATCGCGGATCTCCTCGGAATACCGGAGGGCGACCGGACATGGCTGTCCTCACTCGTCGAGGGCGTACTGAGCGCCCATCCGGAGGCCCCCGCCGAGGTGCTCGACGTCGCGGACAAGCACAGCGCCGAGATGGAGGACTACCTCGCCGGGCTGATCGCAGAGCGACGCAGGAATCCTCAAGACGACCTGGTCACGGCACTGGCCAGGAAGGCGGGCGCCGGGACGGACGAGCTCGAGGAGAGCGAACTCGTCCCCATGATCTGGGCGTTGTGGTGCGCGGGTTTCAAGACCTCGGCCGCCGGCATCGGCAACGGTGTGCTGGCGATGCTGGAGAACCCGGAACAGCTCACCTGGCTCCGCGGCGATGACGGCGATATCACCGCTTTCGTCAATGAGACGCTGCGGTACGACCCGCCGACCACGATCACCCCGTTCCTCCGCTTCGCGACCCGTGACGTCGAGTTCTCGGGCGGAACCATTCCGGCGGGCTCCAGCGTCCGGCTGCTGCTCGGCGCCGCGAACCGCGATCCCGATGTGTTCCCCGACCCCGACCGATTCGACCCCGCCCGCGAGACCAGGTCGTCACTGGCGTTCTCCGGCGGTATTCATTTCTGCGTCGGCGCCGCACTGGCCCGTACCGAACTGGGCATCAGCCTGCCCCGGATCCACGCCCGGTTCCCGCGACTGGCCGTCGCCTCGGAGCCGACCTGGTCGGACGCCGTCTTCCACCACATGGTCCGCGAACTGCCCGTGGTGATGAACGGATGAGCGCGACGGAAACGGAAGGCGAGTCGCTCGTCGTCGACACCGAGGTGCCGGTTCCGGCGCCGGTCTCGGCGATATGGGATTTCCTTACGCGGTCCGACGGCCGCGGAATGCGCGACATCATCCAGGGCTCCGACGGGCTGGAGAAGGAGAGCGCCGACATCACCGAAGTCGGCTACCGGTTCACGGAGTTCTTCACCGATCCCGACACTCACGACCGAGTGCCCTGCACCTGGCGGACGGTCACGAAGTCCCCCTCGGAGTGGTACCTGGTCGCCGAGGACTTCCTCCATCACGGGCTGATCATTCACCTGAACTACTCCGTTTCCGGCCCCGGCGACGATGTCCGCCTCCGGCGACGCATGCGGACCTGGGTACCCTCGGGCACGGAGCTGACCGTGGCGTGGCGGACCCGGCTGGGCGACCAGAAGCTGGCCGACGGAGTCGCCCAGCAGATCGCGGCACGCATAGCTCAACAGCCCGAACATCGGGCCGACTGACGCCCGTTGCTGGCTGATCGAAGCCCGCTGTGGCGGTGGCCGGGACGACCGGCCACCGCCACACTGCTGTGCTCCGAGGGCGGGTCCACTCCTCCAGACCGGCGTTGCGTCCGGACGGAACGGCTCAGCCCCAGGTCACAGGAAGTTCATGGACTCCGCGGAGGTTGAGGTTGTCCAGCCAGCGCAGTTGCTCCACGGGAATGCCCCGGGGACAGGCCGGGCAGCAGGCGCAGCAGGGACGAGACGGCCACATCGGCCTCCATCTTCGCCAGCTGGGCGCCAAGGCAGTAGTGAACGCCGTGCCCGAAGGCCATATGGCGGCCGGCCTCGTGCCTGCGGGGGGGGCGAAGCGGTCGGGCTCGGTGAACACCTCGCCATCACGCGCCGCCGAGGTGATCGCCAGCAGCAGGGCGTCGCCATGTGAGATCTTCTCTCCGCCGATTTCCATGTCCTCCGTGGCGAAACGCCGGACGCCGACGGGTACCGGGCACTCGTACCGGAGATCTCCTCCTGCGTCAGTCGTTCGTCGACGTCCCACGCCGCGACCAGGGCGGACAGAAGGTCGGGCCCGGGTTCGCGTTCCTTTCGCCGAGTCAGTTCGCCCACATAGCTGGACACCCTGACAATCGCCTCTTCTGCGGCCTTCCTGTCGCCGGAGTTCGGCAGGAACACCTTGTTGACCACGCCCCTGGCCCCGGCCGCGTCGCTGCGCTCGGCGGCTGGTCGCCCACGGCCGGTTGTGTCCAGGCCGTCACGTCACCACCGTGACCACCGGGCTGTTGCCCGTCGTCCCGGTTTCTCCGTCGCTGGTGCCCATCCGCTCGGCGAGGCGCAGGGCTTCGTCGATGAGGGTCTCGACGATCTTCGATTCGGTGACGGTTCTGACGACCTGGCCCTTGACGAAGATCTGGCCCTTGCCGTTGCCGGAGGCCACGCCGAGGTCGGCTTCGCGGGCTTCGCCCGGTCCGTTGACGACGCAGCCCATGACGGCGACGCGAAGTGGCACGGGCAGGCCTTCGAGTCCGGCGGTGACCTCTTCGGCGAGCTTGTAGACGTCGACCTGGGCCCGGCCGCAGGAGGGGCAGGAGACGATCTCGAGTCTGCGCGGCCTGAGGTTGAGGGACTGCAGGATCTGGATTCCCACCTTGACCTCCTCCACCGGTGGCGCCGAGAGGGAGACGCGAATGGTGTCCCCGATTCCCTGGCGGAGCAAGGCGCCGAAGGCGACGGCGGACTTGACGGTGCCCTGGAAGGCGGGCCCGGCTTCGGTGACGCCGAGGTGGAGCGGGTAGTCGCACTGGGCGGCCAGCAGTTCGTAGGCGCGGACCATCACGACGGGGTCGTGGTGCTTCACGGAGATCTTCAGGTCGTGGAAGTCGTGTTCGGCGAAGAGTGATGCCTCCCACAGGGCGGACTCGGCCAGTGCCTCGGGTGTCGCCTTGCCGTGCTTCTTCAGCAGCCTGGGGTCCAGCGAGCCGGCGTTGACGCCGATCCGGATCGGTGTGCCGTGGTCGCGTGCTGCCTGGGCGATCTCCTTGACCTTGTCGTCGAACTTCTTGATGTTGCCGGGGTTGACGCGGACGGCGGCGCAGCCGGCCTCGATCGCGGCGAAGACGTACTTCGGCTGGAAGTGGATGTCCGCGATCACCGGGATCTTGGACTTGCGGGCGATCGACGGCAGGGCGTCGGCGTCGTCCTGCGAGGGGCAGGCGACTCGGACGATGTCGCAGCCGGCGGCGGTGAGTTCGGCGATCTGCTGCAGGGTGGCGTTGACGTCGGCGGTGACCGTGGTCGTCATGGACTGCACCGACACGGGGTGCTCGCTGCCCACGCCGACCGCACCGACCGTCAACTGACGAGTGGCACGCCGCGGCGCCAGCACGTGCGGCGCGGGATCGGGCATGCCGAGCAGCACGGTGGGTGCGCTCATCGGCCCACCACCTCCTCACCGTAGGGGCGTTCGGTCTCCGCGGGCGGGACCGGCCGGTGCGGCCCGTCGAGGCTCCGGACGAGCTGCTGGGCCAGTGCTTCGGGATGGAGTCCTTGTTCGGCGAGGACGTCCTGCCGCTTTCCCGCAGCCAGGAACTGCGGTGCGATGCCGAAGGTACGTACCCGGGTGGCGATCTCGTGGTCGCGCAGCAGCTCCGCCACGGCCGAGCCGACGCCTCCGGCGACGTTGCCGTCCTCGACGACGGCCACGAGACGGTGGACGCGTGCCATCGGCAGCAGCGCGGTATCGACCGGTACGACCCACCGGGGATCCACCACCGTGACGCTGATGCCGTGCCGCGCCAGCAGATCCGCGGTCGCCAGGCAGGCGGGAGCCATCGCGCCCACCGACACGAGCAGGATGTCCCGGCCCGGCGCCTGTCGCAGTACGTCGAGCCCGCCGATCCGGTCCACGGCGGGCACGTCCGGGCCGACCGGGCCCTTGGGGAAGCGCACCAGCGTCGGGCCGACGTCCACCTCCACCGCCTCGGCCAGTTCCCGGCGCAGGGTGGCCGCGTCGCGTGGCGCCGCGATCCGGACACCGGGCAGGAGCCGGAACAGGGACAGGTCCCACATGCCGTGGTGGCTCGGGCCGTCCTCCCCTGTGACACCGGCACGGTCCAGGACGAAGGTCACCGGCAGACGGTGCAGGGCCACGTCCATCAACGCCTGGTCGAACGCGCGATTGAGGAAGGTGGAGTAGACGGCGACCACGGGGTGCAGTCCCGTCATCGCCATACCGGCCGCCGAGGTGACCGCATGCTGCTCGGCCATCCCCACATCGACGACGCGGTGCGGATACCGCTGCGCCATCGGGTACAGGCCTGCCGGACGCAGCATCGCTGCGGTGATCCCCACCAGATCGTCCCGTCGGCCGGCCAGATCCAGCAGCTCCGAGCCGAACACATCGGTCCACGACGCCGTGCCGCCCACGGTGGGCCGCCCGGTGGCCGGATCCACCACGCCGACGGCGTGAAAACGATCCGCCTCGTCCGTCTCGGCCGGTCGATAGCCGCGCCCCTTTTCGGTCACGCAGTGCACCACCACCGGCCTCCGGCGGTCGCGTGCCTGCGTGAACGCCGCCTCAAGCGCCTCCAGGTCGTGCCCGTCGACCGGCCCGATGTAGTCCAGGCCGACTTCCTCGAACAATGAGCGGGCGCCGGGGTCGGATCTCAGCCGGGCGAGGTGTGCGGCGAAGCCCCCGACCGTCGGTGCGTACGAACGGCCGTTGTCGTTGGCCACGACCACCAGCCGCTGGTCGCCCGCCGCCCCGATGTTGTTCAGGGCCTCCCAGCACATGCCACCGGTCAGCGCACCGTCTCCGACGACGGCGACGGCCGTACGGTCGTGCTCACCCCTCAGCCGGAACGCCTTCGCCATGCCGTCCGCGTAGGAAAGAGCCGTCGAGGCATGCGAGTTCTCGACGAAGTCGTGCTCGGACTCCACGCGACTGGGATAGCCCGACAGACCCCCGGCCTGACGGAGCCGGGCGAATGCCTCCGCGCGGCCCGTCAGCAATTTGTGCACGTACGCCTGGTGGCCGGTGTCCCACAGGATCGGATCCCGCGGTGAGTCGAAGACCCGGTGCAGTGCGATGGTCAGCTCGACCACGCCCAGATTCGGGCCGAGGTGCCCGCCCGTTCGGCACACGCGGTCCACCAGGTAGCGCCGAATCTGCGCGGCCAGCCCGGTCAGCTTCGCCATGTCGAGGAGCCGAAGGTCACGCGGGCTGCGGACCGACGACGACACGTCCATGTCGACTGCCATCACCGCACCTCCTTGGGCAGATTGAAGCGGATCGTTTCTTCGATGACGGTCCGTTCGGCGACCGTCACCGGTCCCAGGCCCCGCAGGGCGTCGATGACCGCGTCGACCAGCGGCGGTGGGGCCGATGCCCCGGCCGTCACCCCCACCGTCCGGCAGCCGGCCAGCCACTCCAGTTCGATGTCGGACGGGCTGTCGATCAGGTGGGCCCGGCGCCCCGCCCGCTGCGCGGTCTCCACCAGCCGCACCGAGTTCGACGAGTTCGCCGAACCCACCACCAGCACCAGATCGACGTCCACGGCGACCGCCTGCAACGCCTCCTGACGGTTCGTGGTCGCGTAGCAGATGTCGTCCGACGCAGGACCGTCCAGGTGCGGGAACCGTTCGCGCAGCGCACCGACCGTCCGGGCCGCCTCGTCCACCGCCAGCGTGGTCTGCATCAGATAGGACACCGGGCCGTCCACGTCCAGCCGCTCCACGTCCTCGACGCTCTCCACCAGAACGGTACGGTCCGGGGCCTCGCCGAGGGTGCCCTCGCTCTCCTCGTGGCCGGCGTGTCCGATCAGCACGATGGTGTCACCGCGCTCGGCGAACCTGCGGGCCTCGGTGTGCACCTTCGTCACCAGCGGGCAGGTTCCGTCGATCACCCGCAACCCCCGCGCCTCCGACGCCTGCCGGACCGCCGGTGCGACACCGTGCGCCGAGAACACCACCGTGGCCCCTTCCGGAACCTCGGTCACCTCCTCGACGAACACCGCGCCACGCGACTCCAACTCGCTTACCACGTGCACGTTGTGGACGATCTGCTTGCGCACGTACACCGGGCTGCCCCACTGTTCCAGGGCCCGCTCGACGATCTCGATGGCCCGCTCCACCCCGGCACAGAACGACCGGGGCCCGGCCAGCAGCACCTGCCGCCCGCCCACCGCCCGCTCCCACACCGCACGGACGTCATCGACGGCACGCCGGCGCGCCTCCGCTCCGTCGTCCTGCCCGGCCCCGATCTCGGCTAGCAGAGCGACCGGCCGGTCGGCCGCCGACCGGACCAAGGCCGCGGTGGCGGGGTCGACTCGTACCTCGGCCGCGTCGGTCGTTCCGGCGGTGGCCATGGCCGCCAAGCGGGTGCGCAGGCCGCGTCGTTCCAGTGCCGAGGCGAGGAGAGGGGCCGCGGTGAACCGGTGCACCCATCCGAAGCCGTCACGGATTTCCGTTGCGACGGCAAATTCCCCTGACTCCTGGTCATCGCCGGCGGTATCGGTGCGCCCTGCGCACACGATGACGTTCCTCGGGTTCATCACCAACTCCTCGCTGCCGATCCGGGGACACACGGGCGGGCGCTCATACGAGGACGTCGAGAGCGTCGGCCGGGCCCGGCCGGGTGGCAGCCGCGCCACCCGCGGCCAGCAGTGTCCGGTACCGCGGGTCGACCCGCCGCTCCAGCACGCTCGCCACGTACCGCCCTGGGAGAGCGGCGAGTTGGGACCGCGCCGGCGAAGCGGGAAGGGCCTCCATCGCGCTGTCGGCCGCTCGCAGGTACTGCTCGATCAGCTCCATGGCAGTCGGTACGCCGTACTGCCGGGCGCAGGAGTACGCCTCGCTGACCCGCGCGGTGGTCATGTCGGCGCTGAGCAGGGCACGCAGCCGGCCGGGCTGCTCCCGCATCGCGGCGAGTACGCACACCGTGTAGACGCCGTTGGCCAGGTCGTGTTCGACGGGCTTGTTCCACAACTGCTCGGTCGAGACCACGTCCATCAGATCGTCGACCAGCTGGAAAAGCATGCCCAACGACTCGCCGAAGCTCGCGAGCGCCTCGACCTGGTCGTCCGGCAGGCCACCGCACAGGCCCCCCAGCTTGCAGGAGGCCCGCATGACCGCCGCCGTCTTGCCGTTCACCGCGAGCAGGTACTCGTCGACAGTGACGTCGGTGCGGTAGCGGTTGGCGGTCTCGCGCGCCTGGCCCGTGCACATGTCGGCGTACGCCTCCACACAGGTGTCGGCAGCGACCGCCGAGACCGCCGAGGCGAGCCGCGCTCCGGCGGCGAACAGGTAGTCACCACCGAGGACGGCGGCCTCAGACCCCCTGCTCGCGTGCAGGGTACTGATGCCGCCACGGCTGTCCGCATCGTCCATGAGGTCGTCGTGGACCAGCGAACTGAGATGGATCAGTTCCACCGCCGCCGCGCAGGAGACCGCCATTGCCATATCCGCCGACGTGCCGCAGCCGGCCGCCGCGAAGACCAGAGCGGGACGGAGGCGTTTGCCGGCTCTGCTGAGCAAGGGGCGCAGACCGGAGTCCAGCCAGGGTTCGGGGCAGCGGCCTGCCACCGCGATCGCCGTCTCGAGCCGTTCGGGCAGAGTCCCGTCCGGCAGCGTCAGTCCGAGTCGTGCTGGATTCAGCATGGTTATCTCATCTCGTCGACGTCACGCGCTGACCACGACTACCCGGAAGTGACCCTGCGCGCCCCTCTGGGGGTTTCCTCATGGCCGATGGATTCGGTCTCTCCCGAATCGCCGTGCTGTTGGTCGACATCCGGGCCCTGCCCCAGGGGGGCACTCGGCTGCCGGCATGTCGTTCCCGCGCGGGACTTGCACCGCGCGCCGGGCGGGATCCGGTGGCCGTTGTCGCTGCTACGGCCGCCGGTCGGTCCGGTCGGGGAGTTGTACGGTCGGGGGCCTTGAAGCTGGTGGTGCAGGTCAAGCCGCTGCCGACGCTCGTGCGGCGGCGGTACTTGAGGCGATCCGGCGCGCGCAACGGGGTGGCGGGCCTGGGGCCTGCGGCCTGGGGGCGCAGGCTGCCCGGCAAGTGATCAAGAAGAGCTGCGACGCGTACACCGCACGGTTCATCGCGCACACCTGCGCCGAACGCGGCAGCATCGACAGGCGAACGGGGTCTCCCAGGCCTTCTTCGCGTACCGGTCCTGCCGATTCGTCGATCAGGCAGACCGGATCAGCTCCCGCACCCTTCGCGCCCGCGCGTGGCAGTTGTGGCGATGCGGGGCCGAGTCGACCTCTACGGGATGAGAACGGGCTTGATGACCCGGCCCGCCAGCATGTCCTGCTCGGCCTCGTTGATCCTGCTCAGCGGATAGGTCTTGACCAGCCGGTCGAAGGGGAATCGTTCCTGCTGCCAGAGGGCGATCAGCTGCGGGATGAAGTCCTGCGGCACCACGTCGCCCTCGACGATGCCCATCAGCGTCTTGCCGGTGCCCAGCGCCAGGGCGTCGAGCTCCAGCAGACCGTTCTGCAGGCCGACCAGACCCATGGTCCCGGTGGTCCGCAGCGCCGCGATCCCGGCGGAGATCACCGCCGGGACGCCGGTGGTGTCCACGCCGAACTGGACGCCGCCGCCGGCCGCCTTCTGGATCTGCTCGGTCAGGTCCGCCACGTCGCCGCGTACGGTGTCGGTGGCGCCGAGCTCGCGTGCCAGTGAAAGCCTCCGGTCGTTGAGGTCGACCGCGATGATCTGGGCGGCACCGGCCACCCGGGCCGCCATCACCGCGGAGAGGCCGACCGAACCGACGCCCAGCACCACGATGCTCGACCCCGCCGAGACCCGCAGTGCGCGCAGCACCGCGCCCGCGCCGGTCTGGATGCCGCATCCCAGCGGCCCGAGCTTCTCCAGCGGTAGCGCGGGGTCCACGACCACCGCGTTGCGGGCGGTCGCAATGGCGTGGGTGGCGAAGGAGGACTGGCCGAACCAGCGGGCCGCTACCTGCCTTCCCTCGCTGTCGCGGACCGTGGTGGAGCCGTCCAGACGGCGCCCGAGGAGGTTGCGGGGCGTGAAGGTCTCGCAGCAGGACGGGTGGCTGCCGCGGCAGTTGGCGCACTCGCCGCAGGAGTCGAAGGAGAGCACCACGTGGTCGCCGGGCTTGATGCCCGACACTCCCTGTCCGACGGCCTCCACTACGCCCGCGCCCTCGTGTCCGAGCACCATCGGCAGCATCGACGCGTACATCTCGGAGCGGGCCATCAGCTCCGAGTGGCACAGCCCCGTACCGGCTATCTTCACCCGTAGTTCGCCGGGGCCGGGCTCGGCCAGCTCGACCTCCTCGAGGGAGTACTCGCCTTTGCCGGAGCGGAGCACGGCCGCGGTCGCCGGGGTGCCGCCGCCGGTGGGGTCGGGGACGCGGGTGAGGTGGAAGTAGAAGTCCTCCGTCGCGCCCTTCTTGTCCATGAATCCCAGCATCACGTCGTCGGTGAGCCGGCGGAAGTGGTCCACGATCGGCAGCTGGTCGTAGACCATCCCCGCCGACACCCTGCCGCGGAAGACGACCTCACGGATCGTCGCGAGTCCCATGTCCTCGAAGGAGTAGACGGTTCCGTCCTCACGGGTGCACAGCAGGGGCTCCACGTGGTCCTCGCTCACGAACCGCTTCCCGTACCACCGCATCTGCTCCATCAGACCGGCGTTCTCCGTGCCCCTCTCGAACCAACCCCCCTTCCACGTTCCCTTGAGGAAGTCCGCGTCGACCGTCTCCAGCCTGTTGAAGACCCGTTCCAGGGTGGCGTTGTCGCACTCGCCGTCGGCGGCGATGATGTCCAGGATCTGCTGTTCGGCAACCATCTCTCGGGTTCTCCTCGCTGCGGGTTCCGGAGTGTCGGTGACGGGTCGGGTCACCGTGGTGCGTCGGGGGGAGAGGTCCGGCGACGGTGCCCGGACCGTGAGCGACTCGGTGCCCTCCTGCCGTGGGCGGACCGGGTCGAAGCGCTCGTACATGCGGGTGTGCCAGAGCAGTACGCGCTCCAGGGCCACGGCCGGACCGTACGCGGTCGCGGTGAGCGGGGCCAGTTCGAGTCGGCAGTCCTCGAAGCTCTCGGCGGAGGCGCGGCGCGCCTGGTCCTCGCTGAGGCCGATGGCCAGGGCGTCGACCTGTCCTTCGGACTGCTCGCGCCGGTGGCCGCGCAGGTCGTTGACGAGACGGATGGCCTTGGCGGCGTGGCGCAGCGCGCTGCGCAGGAGGGGGAGCCGTTGGGGCAGGTCGGGCTCGTCCATCAGTGCCCACATGGCGGCCAGTTGCTGCTCCACGCCGATGGACCAGGCGCCGTAGAGCAGATAGCTGTGGAGCCGGGGCAGTTCACCGCGGATGGCGGCCTCGGCCGCCTCCCTTTCGAGCCACATGCCGGTCAGGGTTTCGTGCATGCTGTCCCGCCAGAAGGCGAGCAGGTCGGGCCGCCCGGCGTGGTGCAGGTTCGCGCTGATCTCCGCCAGCGCGACCTCCATCGAGTCGTCGGAGGCGGCTGGGCCGCCCTCGATGATCCGACGCCAGTCGGTGACCCGGGCGGCGAGCCGGTCGGCGTCCGCGTCGGGATCGTCCAGCACGTTGTCCAACGCCATGAGCCACATGGTGAGTTGGGAGACCTGGTAGCAGGAGTTGGAGGGAAGCCAGGGGGCGAAGAACGCGGTCTGGAGGCACATCAGCGGCACGAGGGCCTGATCGACCGGCAGGTCGAGGTCCCGCACCCACGTGTCCAGACGTGTCATGTTCTGCATGGCAAAGGAGCAGTTGTCCGCGATGCGGAGGATCTCCTGTGGCGGATGGTCGGCGGCGGCGCCTGTCCAGCGCGGTGTTCCGGCCCTCATCCGGCCGCGCACTCGGCGCCGGAGGTGAGCACGTTCAGGGTGTCTTGTTCCGTACCCATGATGGTCTCCCTCATCTCAGGAGAATGGTGTATACCAATGAACAATCATGGGTAGGAGCGGCGGTAGTCAAGCCCCCGATGTGGAATCAGACCAGCAGTCAAGTGCCTTCGCCGCAAGTGCAATCGCGAAGACTGCGATGCTTTACCGGAATTTCACTTTTCACTGATCGTCTTTCGGCGCCATCCTACTGATCACCTTCAACCGGCAGCGTCGGCTGCGTTCGCGGAGAGGTAGTCATGACCTCAGGGATCGCAACAGCACTCACCTCCGAACGGATCAACAGGGCCGTGGCGCTTGCCACTTGGCAGGCCCTTTCCTCTCAGCAGAGCAACGGCTCCTGGGTCTCGGACCCGGATCCGCGGATCACCGAGACGGCACTGGCAGCCCTCTCTCTCACCCGAGCGGCACACCCCGACGCCCCCGTGGCGGCGGCAGCGGCCCTCGCCTGGCTGCGCGGTGCGGCGCCCCAGGAACACCACCCCGCAGCCCTGGCGGTCGAGACCGCTTTGCGGTCGCTGGCACTGGGCGAGGGGGGCAGCATCGATCTGCGCCATCCCTCTTTCGACGACCCCGCGCTCGCGGCACGGGCTCGCCTGCTCGAGGTGGTGGCGCTGCACACCGGCCGGGAGACCGCCGGCGGCGACCTGGCCAGACTGCGGAAGTCGCTGAGCGACGGCTGGTCGCACGGCGGCCGTCTCAAACGCTGGACCCGCGTGGAACTCTGGTCCGCCCATGCCCTGGTGGAGGCCCACTTCGGCAATCTGGAGCGGGCACAGGAGGCCGCCCGCCGCATCGCCGAAGAACAGTCACCGGCCGGCGACTTCTTCGCGAACCCCGTCAGCACCGCACTCGCCGCGCTGGCGCTGCAGGCGGGAGACCCCGAGGGCTCGGCGGCCCGGCGCTGCACCGAATACCTGCTCGGCAGTCAGTTCCCCGACGGCACCTGGCGCTTCACCTCCAGCGACGTCTGGGACACCACCCTGATGATGCGGGTCTTCCGCGGCGAGCCGGTCTTCGACCGCCATGCCCTGCCGCGTGCGGTGGACTTCCTGGTCGGGGTGCAGAATCCCGACGGCGGCTGGCCGTTCCGCTCCCATGTGGAGTCCGACAACGACACCACCAGCGCGGCCCTGATCGCGCTGCGGCACGCCTCCGCCCCGGCGGGGACGGTCTTCGGTGGTCTGCACCACCTGGCCGAGCAGCAATTGGCCGACGGCCTCTGGCGCACCTGGCAGTCCGCCGGGGACCCGCCCGTCGAGGACGTCGTCGCCCACGTGGTCAGTGCCCTGGACCTGCACTCCGACACCCATCTCATAGAACGGGACGAGGCTCGCAGCTGGCTTGAAGAAAGGTTTCGCCGTCACGGCCGCTGGAACGCCGCCTGGTATCACGGGCTCCCCTATGCCACCGCGGAGGTGCTGGCCGCGCTCGCTCCGGGGGGTGCCGATCCGCACGCCGCCACCCTGGCGCTGGCCGAGACCCAGAACCCGGACGGCGGCTGGCCCGCCGAGGCGGGCGAGGCCAGTTCCCCGGCCGCGACGGGTCTGGCGCTGGCCGCCCTGGAGGCCGGCGGTGTGCTGGACAAGGAGCGCTGGGCGGCCGGCCTCGATCACCTGATCGCCTTTCAGCGCCCCGACGGCAACTGGCCCGGGCAACCGCTGATGTACGGCCCCCGCCCGCTGCTCACCCACTACCAGACGCATACCCAGGCGTTCGCCGCCATGGGGCTCTTCGCCGGCCGGCGCTACCTCCGCACCCATGGGGAGATCTGAGATGAGCACCGCAATACCGGGTGTCATGCCCATGACTCCCGTGGCGCGCGGTCGCCGTCCCCTGACCGGCCACGGCCGACAACTCAACAGCGAAGCGCTGGAGTTCATGCGGCAGTTGCGTGAGTACGGCCCGATGGTGAAGATCTTCATCGGCCCGCGCCCGGTCCACGTGGTCAACTCACCCGAGCTCATCCGAGAGGTGCTCGCCGTCCAGGCCCGGGGGTTCGACAAGGGGGCGATGTTCGACACCCTGCGCAAGCCGCTCGGCAACGGGCTCACCACCTCCTCCGCGGACTTCCACCGCCGCCAGCGCAGGCTGATCCAGCCCGGCTTCCACCACGAGCGGATCGAGCGCTACACCGACATCATGTCCGAGCGGTCCACCGTCAGGACCGCCGCCTGGCAACCCGACACGGTGGTCGACCTGGTACCGGAGATCAACCGGCTCACCATGGACATCCTGCTGCGCACCCTCTTCGCCACCGGTCCCGGCCCCGAACTGCACGCCGCCGTCAAGGAGTGGCTCTCCGTCAAGTACCGGTCGATGAGTCTCGCCCTCTCGCCGCTCCAGGCCTGGGCGGAACGCATCCCCGTACTGCCGCGCTGGCGTCCGCCGGACGGCGGGCCGCTGGACCGGCTGCGCACCGCCCAGCAACGGATCATCGACGACTACCGGGCCGACGGCGGCGACAGGGGCGATCTGCTCTCGATGCTGCTGCTGGCGGACGGCCCGGACGGCTCCATGGACGACAGCGAGGTCGCCGACGAGCTGATCACCCTCTTCCTCAGCGGCACCGGTACGACCAGCGCCGCCATGGCCTTCGCGGTCCACGAGGTCTCCCGCCACCCCGAGGTCCAGGCCCGGCTGCAGGAGGAGGTGGACACCGTACTGGGCGAACGCCCACCCGGCTTCAAGGACCTGCGCTCTCTGTCGTACACCCGTCAGATCCTCACCGAGACCCTGCGCCTGCACCCGGTCTCCTGGCTCTCCATGCGCCGCACGATCCAGCCGCTCACCCTCGGCGGCACGGAACTGCCCGCCGGTACCGACGTCTTCTTCAGTCCCTACGCGCTGCACCGCGACGCCGAACTGTACGAGGACCCCGACCGCTTCGCCCCCGAGCGCTGGGCAGGCGACGCCGCCAAACCGGCGCGCGGCACCTATCTGCCCTTCGGGGCGGGCAACCGGCTCTGCGTCGGCGAGGAGTTCGCCTGGGCCGAACTCACCATCGCCCTGGCCTGCTTCGCGAGCCGCTGGAGCCTGGCACCCGCCGAAGGACAGCCGGTGCGGACCCTGGTCGGCACGGTGATCCGACCGGAACGGGTGCCCGTGACGCTGACGCCACGACGGGCCGGGCGGCCGTGAACGAGACCGACACGGAGGAGGAGACGCACAGGGTGGACGAGAAGACAGTGCGCGCACCCTTCGACGACCGGGTGGCCATGGTGACCGGCGCGGCTTCGGGCATCGGGGCGGCCTGCGCCCGACGGCTGGCCGCACAGGGCGCGCAGGTCCTGGTCACGGATCTGGACGTGGACGGGGCCGCACGGGTCGCCAAGGAGATCACCGCCTACGGCGGCCGGGCGCTGACACGGCGGCTGGACGTCACCGACCCCGAGGCGGTGGAGCGGGTGGTGACCGAGGCGGCGGGCCTCGCCGGCGGGCTGCGGGTCGCCGTCAACAGCGCGGGCATCAACGGCGCGCTGCTGCCGATCGGCGAGTTCCCGCTCGCAGAGTTCGACACCGTGCTCAAGGTCAACCTGTACGGGGTCTTCCACGCGATGCGGTACCAGATCCCGGCGATGGCCGCCGCGGGCGGCGGGGCGATCGTCAACCTGGCGTCGATCGCCGCCCACGCCGGGTTCCGCGGCCACGGGGCGTACGCCGCCGCCAAGCAGGGAGTCCTCGCGCTGACCCGCACCGCAGCCCGGGAGCACGCCGGCTCAGGTATCCGGGTGCTCTCGGTCTCGCCGGGCGTGGTGGACACCCCGATGGTGGCGGCACTCCCACCGGGCGCCACCGACGCCGTGCTCGATGCCGTCCCGCTGCGGCGGCCGGCGCGCCCGGAGGAGGTCGCCGAGCTGATCGCCTTCCTGGCCTCCGACGAGGCCGCGTACCTCACCGGCAGCGACCACGTCGTCGATGGGGGCTATCTCGCCAAGTGAGCGAGGGATGCCGGGCACGGCATGTGGGGGCACCCCTCAGTGGTGGCTGGGGGAGTGCCCCGCTCCATCGGAGCGATGTTCGGGGCCTCCCCGCCGCCTCTGGCCGTACGCCTCGACGAGGCGGGACCGCTCGCCGCCGCACTTCCCGGCGCCCGCGCCGAACGGAAAGAACGCGGTGCGCGGAACGGCCGCGGCCCGCTGGGGAAGCCAGCGGGCGGGGTCGAAACGGTTGGGGTCGAAACGGTCGGGGTCCGGACCGACGCCGGGGTGGAGGCGGATCTGCACGGGCTGCAGACCACCTCCACGTCATGGTCCTCCGGTCGGCTTGTCCACCAGGTGGCTGCCCCTCACCTTCTCGTGGAGACCTCGGCCGACGGACCACAGGCCGGGGTCATGCCTGGTCCTCCCCGATGCCGCCGGTGAGTCCCGCATCGTGGGCGATGAGGGCGGCGCGTACGCGGTTGCCGCATCCGAGCTTGGTGAGCAGGCGGCTGATGTGGGCCTTGACGCCTCCCTCGCTCAGATGAAGGGCCCGCCCGATCTCGTTGTTCGCCATGCCCTGCGCGACGAGCGCCAGTACGTCCTTCTCCCGCACCGTCAGACCGCCGATGAGTTCGCGGGCGCGCTCGACACGCTCGGTGTCTATCTGCGCCACCCGTTCCAGGACGCGTTTCGCGACCTCCGGGCCGAGCGCCGCCCCACCGGTGGCCACCACCCGCACTGCAGAAACGATTTCCTGCGGGTTGCCGCTCTTGAGCAGGCAACCGGCGACACCGGCCCGCAGCACCTGGTCGACATGCTTGCCGTCCAGTGACGAGGCGAGCACCACCACGGCGGTCGTGGGCGCCAGGCGGCGCAGGGCCCGGACGACCCGGGCCCCTTGGGCGCCGGCCATTTCGCCGTCGATCAGCAGCACTCCGAGCTGGTGACGCATGGCCAGCGTGACGGCCGCGCCCGCGTCGTCCGCTTCTCCGGCGACGCGGATGCCCTCGGCCTGCTCCAGCATCGCCCGGACGCCGCCCCGTACGAGGATCTCGTGATCGGCTATGCCGACCGCGACGGTCGTCGCATCGGGCTGCGCGCCGGTGCCGTCGTGTGGCGCCCCTGCGGATATCGCCGTTCGTACGCGAGCGGAGACGGATCTGTGCCGGACTTCTGCGACGGTGTTCGTTGTCTTCACGGTCGGGACCTGGCCGAACGGCCACTCGGTCACCAGCGGGGGCTGTGCCATGCCGACTCCTCTGACAAACGTACGGTTCGGCGGGCAGGCACCCCGGCGCCGGTGCCGGAACATGCCCGCGCGAGGCGGAGCTGCGATGCTGAACGAGTGCGGAGGGATGCTTCCATGTGCGGACGAATCATGATCGCACTGGCAACTCCCGTCAGATGTCGCCCAGGCTTCGCTTAGGGAAACGGACGGATCGGGCCGAGGGTTCGAAGGTGTACGCACGGCATCAGCTCGGACGCTGATGGTGAGGCCGGGCAGTCGGGCGATGCGGAGGTCCGCCCGCCCGGCGCACGGACAGGGATCCTCCGGGTGGCTAGAGAAGTCGGTTTCTGGTCAGCTTTCCTGTGCTGTTCCGGGGCAGCTCGTCGAGGAACACCACTTCTCTGGGCGCCTTGTGGCGGGCGAGGCGCGCCCTGACGTACGACCTCACCTCGTCCTCGTCCAGCGAGGCGCCGTCGACAGGGACGACGTACGCCTTCAGGCGCTGGCCGAACTCCGCGTCCGGCACACCGATCACCGCGGCCTCCCGTATCTCCGCGTGCTCCGCCAGGAGGTTCTCGATCTCGCCGGGGTACACGTTCTCGCCGCCGGAGAGGATCATGTCGTCCTCCCTGCCGTCGATGAACAGGCGGCCCTCGGCGTCGAGATGGCCCATGTCGCCGCAGCTCAGCATCGAGTCGATCATCTCGCGGGTCCGGCCGTCGGTGTAGCCCTTGAAGGCCAGGTCGCTGGCGACGAACACCCGGCCGGTCACGCCCGGTTCCGTGATCCGCTGCCCGTGCTCGTCGAGGATCGCGATCTGGGAGCCGACAGGCGGCCGGCCCACGGTTCCGGGAGCGGCCTTCCAGTCCTCGGGCAGGGCCACGGTCGCGACCGATATCTCGGTGGATCCGTACATGTTGTGGATCACGTCGCCGAACACCTCGGTGGCCCGGTTGCCCAGTTCAGGGGTGAGTGGCGCCCCGGCCACCAGGATGATCCTCAGCGACGAGGTGTCGTACGAGTCGAGGATCTTCCGGTCGAGGTCGAGGATCCGGTGGAGCAGCGTGGGCACCAGCACCAGTGCCGTGGCCCGGTACTTCTCGACCTGGCGCAGCGTCGCCTCGGCGTCGAACCGGCGGCGCACCACGCCGGCCGAGCCCAGCGACAGGGACATGAGGAACTGCGACAGCCCGGTGCCGTGGAAGAGAGGTGCCCCGATCACCGTGCACTCGCCCGCCCGTAGCGGTATCCGATCCAGCAACTGCGCGACCGCCAGCGGGTTTCCGACGGCGCGGGGAGCGGCCTTCGGCGTCCCGCTGGTACCGCTGGTCAGCAGGACCAGGGGGCCGGGGCTGGCGGGCGGGGGCAGAGGCCGGTCGTCCGCGTCCTTGATCAGCTGCTCCAGCGTCGGTACGGCAGATCCCTCCGGGGCGCGCTCGCCGTCCGTCCAGGCCAGGAACTGCCGCACCGTCTCCGGGAACGAGGCCGCGGCCACGGTCGCCGAGAACTCCTCGTCGTACACGATGGCGTCCACGCCTTCGCGTTCCGCGACCTCGGCCAACTGGGGTCCGGGGAACCCGGTGTTCATCGGCAGCATCCGGGCGCCCAGCTTGCCCGCGGCGACCATGGTCTCCACCGCTCCCCGGTGGTCCCTGGCCAACAGGGCGACCAACGAGTCCGGCCCGATGCCGCGTTCGGCCAGGGACCGCGCGAGGGCGTTCGTCCTTCTGTCGATCTGGCCGAACGTCAGCTCTCCCAGCTCGTCCACCAGGCACAGGGCGTCCCCGTCCTTCCGGGCCCCTGCCCACACGGGACCGGCGGCCAGCCCGAGCGTGCGGATCGCGCGCCCCGAGCGGACGAGCAGATCGGGCCGGCCGAGCCGGATCAGACCCGACCGGTGCAGGACTTTGAGGCTGCGCAGGACGACGCCTGCCCGTCCGGCCGGTCTCCGGTCATCGTTGCGGTACGACACAGACCCTCCACTTTCCTGGTCCGGCCCTCGGCGCGCTGGCGACGGCCTTCAGTCCATCTCTTTGTACGTACCTTTGGCCCACGTTCCGCTTCTCCACCCCCATCTCGCCGGTCATGCGGCCGGGTGCCGGTGTCCGAGGTGGCCGATGGATTCGCACCCTTGTTCCTTAAGTGGCTGATCGGCCACAGAGTGCCCCCTGGGGACCGTGATGCGCAATGGCTCCTCCTACGTTGAGCGGGCTGCGGCTGTCCGGGGCAGTGAGGCCCGGCAGCCGGCGAAGGCGGACGAGGGCGAAGGGGTGCGATGAACCACTTCCACGAGACACCGGAACAGCAGCGGCTGCGCAGTTCGGTCGCAGAGATGGCCGGCCGTTACGGGCTTGAGTACTTCGTCCGTAAGGCGAAGGCCGGCGAGGACACCACCGAGGTGTGGGAGGAGGCCGGCCGCGCGGGGTTCCTCGGCGTCAGTATCCCCAAGGAGTACGGCGGCGGCGGCGCCGGGATCTACGAACTGCAGATCGTTGCCGAGGAGTTCGCCGCCGGGGGAGTGCCGCTGCTGTTCCTCCCCGTCTCGGCGGCCATGTGCGCCACCTTCCTCGCGAAGGCGGGCACCGAGGAGCAGAAGAAGCGGTGGCTGCCGGGGTTCGCCGACGGCTCTGCGCGGATGACCTTCGGCGTCAGCGATCCGGCCGGCGGCTCCAATCTGCACCGCATCGCCGCCACCGCCCGGCGGGACGGCGGCGACTGGGTGCTGTCCGGCCGCAAGTCGCTGGTCTCCGCGGTCGATCTGTGCGACGCCATGATGGTGATCGCCCGCACCGAGGACGCCGCCACCGGCAAGCTGCGCCCGGCCCTGTTCATCGTGGACAGGGACGCGCCCGGCCTGTCGTACGAGAGGACGCCGATGGTCTTCACCGCGGCGACCGGGCAGTTCGACGTCACCATGGACGAGGTGCGGCTGCCCGACAGCGCGCTGGTCGGTGGGGACGGCTCCGCCCTGCGGATGCTGTTCGCCGGAGCGCTCAACCCCGAACGGATCACGTTCGCGGCCTGGAGCGCCGGGCTCGGCCGCTATGCCATCGACCGGGCCGCCCACCACGCCCGGGAGCGCCGCGTGTGGAACACCACCATCGGCGCACACCAGGGTCTCTCTCACCCGCTCGCCGTGGCCAAGATCAATCTCGAGTTGGCCAGGACCTTCGTGCAGAAGGCGGCCTGGCTGTACGACAACGGCCAGGACATCAGCGGAGAAGTGGCCAACATGGCCAAGTACGCCGCGGGGGAGGCCGCGATCAGGGCCGTCGACCAGGCGGTGCAGATCCACGGCGGCTACGGCCTGACCGAGGAGCACCTCGTCGGCATCCTCTACCCGATGGTCCGGGTGGCCCATCTCGCCCCGGTGAGCCGGGAGATGCTGCTCAACTTCGTCGCCGAGCACACCCTCGGCCTGGAGAAGTCGTACTGACAGCCGTACGAGATCGGGAGCCGAGATGCGCACCACGACGAACGTTCCCCTCGAACCGCTCCTCGCCTACGCGGTGGCGAGTGCTCCCCCCGTCAAGACCGTCTCGTCCCTGACCGGGGAGCCGCTCGTCGAACTCCCGCAGTCCACCGAGCACGACGTGGCCAACGCCTACGCCACCGCCGCCCGCGCCCAGGAGAGCTGGGCGGCCGTCACGGCGAAGGAACGCGCCGAGGTGGGCTTGCGCTTCCACGACCTGCTGCTGTCCCGGCAGAACGAGATCATCGACCTCATCCAGGTGGAGACCGGCAAGTCCCGCTGGCACGCCTTCCAGGAGGTCGCCGGCACCTCGATGAACGCCCGTTACTACGGGCTTCGGGCGCCGCGACTTCTCGCCCCCGCCCGGCGCTACGGCCTGCTGCCGTGGCTGACCCACGTGCTGGAGCTGCGCGCCCCCATCGGCGTCGTGGGCACCATCTCGCCCTGGAACTACCCGTTCGAACTGGGCCTGTCCGATGTGCTCCCGGCGCTGCTCGCAGGCAACGGCGTCGTGCACAAGCCGGACAACCAAGGTGCGCTCAGCGTGCTGTGGGGTGTCCGGCTGCTGCGTGAGTGCGGACTGCCCGACGGCGTCTACCAGGTGGTGCTCGGCGACGGGCCGACGGTCGGCGGAGCAGTCGTGGAGCGGGCCGGCCACATCTCCTTCACCGGGTCGTCGGAGGTCGGCAGGCTCGTCGCCGAGCGGGCCGGACGCCGGCTGATCGGCAGCTCCCTGGAACTCGGCGGCAAGAACCCCCTGTTGGTCCTCGACGACGCCGATCCGGTCAAGGCCGCCGCCGGTGCCGTACGCGACTGCTTCACCTCCGCCGGCCAGCTGTGCGGCTCCAGCGAGCGGATCTACGTCCACGACCGGGTGTACGACGCGTTCACCAGGGAGTTCCTGGACCGCATCCGCAGGATGCGGCTGGGCGTCGGCCTGGAGTACGGCCCCGACATGGGCTCGCTCGTCTCGCAGCGGCAGCTCGACACCGTGACCGAGCACCTCGAGGACGCGGTCGCCAAGGGCGCGCACGTCCTCGTCGGCGGCCGGCACCGGCCGGACATCGGCCCGTACTACTTCGAGCCGACCGTACTGACCGGGGTCACCCCGGAGATGACGTGCTTCGAAGAGGAGACCTTCGGCCCGGTCATCGCGCTGTACCGGTGCCGCACGGTGGAGGAGCAGATCGAACTCGCCAACACCAGCCGGTACGGCCTCAACGCCTGCGTATGGAGCGGCGACACCGCCCACGGCCAAGAGGTCGCCGCCCGGCTCGAGGCGGGCACCGTGAACGTCAACGAGATCTTCGGGGTGAGCTACGGCAGCGTCGACGCCCCCATGGGCGGCATGAAGGACTCCGGGGTCGGGCGCCGCCACGGGATCGAGGGCCTGCTGCGGTTCACCGAGGCCCAGACCATCGCCACCCAGCGCGGTGTCGCCCTCGAGCCGCCCCTGGGCCTCGGCCAGGAGACGCTGGCCCGCGGCTACACCACGGCGCTGCGCGCCTTCCGGCACGTACGCCGCCGGTAAGAACGCGCAGCAAGCCGCACGCCGCCGTGAAAAGCGAAGAACAGGAAAACCGCATGACGAGTGCGACTGAGAGACCTCCTGCCACGCTGCAGGTGGCGATCATCGGGGCGGGGCTCGCGGGACTGTGCGCGGCGATCCGCCTCAAGCAGGCCGGAACCTCTTCCTTCACGGTGTTCGAGAAGGCCGACGACATCGGCGGGGTCTGGCGCGACAACAGCTATCCCGGCGCGGGCTGCGACATCCCGTCCTGCCTGTACTCGTACTCCTTCGAACAGCACGGCGAATGGACCCGTACCTACGCCGAACAGCCGGAGATCCTCGGCTACATCAGGCGCTGCGCGGAGCGCAACGGCATCCGTCCGCACATCAGGTTCGGCACCGAGATCACCCACGCCCGCTTCGACGAGACCGCCGGGGTGTGGCGGCTGCGCACTGCGGCGGGGGAGCGGTACGAGGCCCGGGTGCTCGTCACCGCCACCGGGCAGCTCAACCGCCCCCGGCTGCCGGACCTCAAGGGCATGGACGACTTCCGGGGCACGGCCTTCCACTCGGCCCGCTGGGACCACGGCCACGACCTGGCCGGACGGTCGGTCGCCGTGATCGGGAACGGATGCAGCGCCGTGCAGTTCGTGCCCCGCATCGCTCCCGTCGTGGAGCGGCTGCGGGTCTTCCAGCGCTCGCCGAAGTGGATCATCCCGAAGATGGACCGCGCCTACGGGCAGGCGACCCTGCGGGCCTTCGAGCGGTTCCCCTGGGCGCGGCAGATGCCGCGCGCCGCCTGGTGGCTGATGGCCGAGACCATCGCCTACTCACCGATCCACCGCGGTCCCATCGGGCGGGCGCTGGCCGCCCAGGCCCGCCACCATCTGCGCCGCCAGATCCCGAACCCGGTGCTGCGCAGGCAGCTCACCCCGGAGTACCCGTTCGGCTGCAACCGGATGATCCTGTCCAACGACTACTACCCGGCCCTCATGCGCCCGAATGTCGAGCTGGTCGCCGACGGCATCGAGCGCGTCACCGAGGACGGCATCGAGACGGCCGACGGCCGGATCCACCAGGCGGACACCGTCATCTACGCCACCGGCTTCCACTCGACGGACTTCCTCGCCCCGATCGAGGTGGAGGGCCCCGGCGGCCGGCTGAACGACGCCTGGCGAAGCGGCGCCTCGGCCTATCTGGGCATGACCGTCCCCGGCTTCCCCAATCTCTTCGTGCTCTACGGGCCGAACACCAGCAGCGGCAACAACTCCGTGGTCTACATGCTGGAGAGCCAGGTGCGGTATCTGCTGCGCTGCCTGGAGGTCATCGGCGACCGGCGCACCATGGAGGTCAGCCGGCAGGCGCTCGACGACTACCAGCGCGGGCTCGACGCCGGACTGAGCTCCACGGTGTGGCAGGGCGACTGCCGCAGCTGGTACAAGACCGACTCCGGCGAGGTCACCAATCTGTGGCCGCACCGCGCCTACCGCTACCGCCTCGCCACCCGCGAACCCGACCTGACGCACTACCGCGTCAGCGACCACACCACGGCGGCCCAGCGATGAGTCCCGGGACGGCGTTCGCGCAGCCGGGTCCCCCGCGCATCAAGAGCTCGCACGCCCGCTGGCTGGACGCGGCCGGCATCCACGACCCAACTCTGCGGGCCGCCTTCGAGGAGTGCCGGAAACTGCACGCCTCCTTCGGCCGCACCTACTACCTGGCGACACTGCTGCTGCCGCCCGCCAAGCGCCCGTACGTCAACAGTCTCTACGGCTTCGCCCGCTACGCCGACGAGATCGTGGACAACGGCGACCCGCTCACCAGGGCGGAGACCCTGACCCGGTGGAGCGACCAGGCCCTGGACGACCTCCGGCGCGGCGAGAGCACGGACCCGGTCTGCCGGGCCCTGCTGCACACCATGAAGGTCTGGGACGTCCACACCGAGCACATCGAGGCGTTCCTGTCCTCGATGCTGATGGACCTGACCGTCACCGAGTACCCGGCCTACACCGACCTCCAGACGTACATGTACGGGTCCGCCGCGGTGATCGGGCTCGAGATGACGCCGATCCTCGAACCCCGCGAGGACGGTGCGTACGAGCGGGCCCATGCGCTCGGCGAGGCGTTCCAGCTGACCAACTTCGTCCGCGACATCGACGAGGACCTCGACCGCGGGCGCCTCTACCTCCCGCTTGAGGACCTGGACGCGTTCGGCGTCACCCGCGAGGAGCTCGAGGCCCGCGCCGTCACCCCGCGGATCAGGGAACTGCTCCGGTACGAGATCCACCGCACCCGCCGGATCTATGCGTTCGCCGCCGAGGGCGTCGACATGCTGGCACCGTCCAGCCGCGACTGCATCCGTACCGCCCTGGCCCTGTACAGCGGAATCCTCGACGAGATCGAGCGCGCTGACTACGAGGTCTTCCAGCGCCGTGCGGCGGTGAGTCTGCCCAGACGGCTGCGGGTCGCGCTGCCCGCGTATCTGCATGCCCGGCGGCAGTGGGAGGCGGTCGCGGCATGACCTACGGCGTCTTCCTGATGACGATTCTGCTGCCGCTGCTGCTCGTCGTACTCACCTTGCTGGTGGTACGCCACCGGTCTCTGCCGGCGGACGAGCGTGCCGGGGTACGGCGCGGGCTGATGACGGTGGGGGTCCTGGCCGTGGTGGCGGTGGTGTGGACGACGCCGTGGGACCGGTGGCTGATCGTGCACGGCGTCTGGGGGTATCCGCCGGGGAGCGTGATCGGCACGGTGGTCCGGGTGCCCATCGAGGAGTACCTGTTCATGGTCGGCCAGACGGTGCTGACCGGCTGCTGGACGCTGTTCGTCACCGCTCGCGCCCCCGAGCCGCAGCCCGCGAAGGACGCATGGTGGCGCCCGGCGTGCTGCGCAGGCTGGCTGACCGCCGCCTGCGCCGGATGGCTGCTGACGACCCATCAGCAGGCCCTGTACCTGGGAGCCATCCTCCTCTGGTTCGCCCCGCCGCTCGCCCTTCAGGCCGCCGCCGGGGCCGACGTACTGCGCGCCGCCCGCGCGGACCGGCTCCGCGGACTCGCCGTGACCCCGGTGCTGTGGGCGGCGGACGCGCTGGCCATCCACGCCGGAGCGTGGCGGATCAGCGACGCCCACACCGTGGGGTTCGCGCCAGGCGGACTGCCCCTGGAGGAGGCCGTGTTCTTCCTGGCCACCGATCTGCTGGTGGTCGACAGCGTCCTGCTGGTCCGGGCCGCGACGGTACGCGAACGGACGCGCACGGCCGCCCGATGGGCACGGCGGCCGGCGACCGTGCCCGAACCGGGTCGTCACTGACCGGCCCCCACCCGAGAGGACACACTCCATGGCGATACGCGCGATCCGCACCGTTCAGGGACCCACCCGCCGCGTGGTCATCGTCGGGGCGGGACTCGGCGGGCTGTCGGCCGCCCTGCGGCTGGCCGCCGCCGGGCGCGAGGTCACCGTGATCGAGCGGGAGCCGGTGCCAGGCGGCCGGGCCGGGCTGCTGCAGGAGGGCGGCTACACCTTCGACACCGGGCCGACGGTCCTGACCATGCCGGACCTGATCGCCGACGCACTGGGCTGTGTCGGCGAGCGGATGGAGGACTGGCTGAAGCTGGTCCGGCTCGACCCGGTGTACCGGGCCTCCTTCGCGGACGGCTCACGCCTTGACGTACGGGCCGATCCGGAGGACATGGCCGAGGAGATCGCCCGTGTCTGCGGTGCGCGGGAGGCGGTCGGATACCGGCGGTTCCACCGCTTCATGGACCAGATGTACCGGTGCGAGATGAACGACTTCATCGACCGCAACATCGACGGGCCATGGCACCTGCTCACCCCCAACCTCGCCCGGCTGGTCGCGCTCGGCGGCTTCCGCCGTCTCGCCCCCAAGGTCGCCTCGTACCTGCGGGACGACCGCACCCAGCGGATCTTCTCGTTCCAGGCGATGTACGCCGGCGTCTCGCCCCAGCAGGCCCTGGCGCTGTACGCCGTCATCGCCTACATGGACACGGTCGGCGGGGTGTTCTTCCCGGTCGGCGGGGTGCACGCGGTCCCGAGAGCGCTGGCGGGGGCGGCCGAGAAACACGGGGTGGTCTTCCGGTACGGGACCGAGGCGTCCCGCGTCGAGATGTCGGGACGGCGCGCGACCGCCGTCATCACCACGGAGGGCGAGCGGATCCCCGCCGACGCCGTGGTCCTCAACCCGGACCTGCCGGTCGCCCATGACGAGTTGCTCGGCCGCCGGCCGCGCTCGGTGCGCCGGCTGCGCTATTCGCCCTCCTGCTTCCTGCTGCTCTCCGGCGGACGCGCGACCCACCCGGACCTCTCCCATCACAACATCCACTTCGGCCGGGCGTGGCGCACGGTGTTCTCCGAACTCCTCGACCGTGGGCGGCTGATGAGCGACCCGTCGTTCTTCGTCACCTCGCCCAGCCGCTCCGATCCCCGGCTGGCGCCGCAGGACCGGCACACGTACTACACGCTCTTCCCCACGCCCAATCTGCGGTCCGGCATCGACTGGGAGCGGCTCGGGCCGCTCTATCGCGACGAGGTGGCGGCGACCCTTGAGAGCCACGGCTACACCGGATTCGGCTCGGCCATGGAGGTCGAGCACACGATCACCCCGGCCGACTGGCGGCGCATGGGCATGGCCGAGGGGACACCCTTCGCGGCCTCACACGTCTTCTCCCAGACCGGCCCGTTCCGGCCCGGCAACCTCTACGGCGAGAACGTCGTCTTCGCCGGCTCGGCCACCCGGCCGGGCGTGGGCGTCCCCATGGTGCTGATCAGCGGCCGGCTGGCCGCCGAGCGCATCACGGGGGTTGAGGAACATTGGAACGGAAACTGGCGCTAAGCCTCCCGCGCGCCTGAGAGCGCTTTGACCTGGGCTTTTGTGGGGGCGGAGCCTTCGACGGTCGTGTTGATCACTGACTGTGTGGAGGTCCGGGGTGCCGGTCGAGTTTCTGACGGATGCGCAGGCCGCCGCGTACGCGGCGTTTGACGGGGCGCCGTCCCGTACGGAGTTGGAGCGGCTCTTCTTCCTGGACGACGCGGACCGGGAACTGGTTGAGGCGAAGCGGCGGTCCCACAACCGGCTGGGTTTCGCGGCCCAGCTGAGACCGCGCGCTATCTCGGGGTGTTCCTGGACGACCCGACGGACGTGCCGGCCGAGGTCGTCGACTACCTCGCGGAGCAGCTCGGCATCGAGGACTCCTCGGTGCGCGTGCTGCTGGCCGCCAACGTGGTCTACGTCTTCTGCCTCAACGTCCCCGAAATCGCGCTGCCTCTGGTCCTGGTGACACACTTGCACGCATCCTCGGTGTGGTCGGCAGCCATCTTCGTGGCGAACACGGTGCTGGTGGTCACCCTGCAGGTTCCGGTCACCGTCCTGATGTCCCGCTTCTCCCGGCGGACCGTGCTGGCTCTTGCCGGCGTGGTACTCGCCGCGTCCTACCTCGGCTTCCTCGCGGCCACCTCACTGGGACACGGCTGGAGTGCCCCGGCCGTCGCCGCGGTGTCCGTGGTCTGCACCATCGGCGAGATCATCTATGCCGGCAGCGCCACCGCGCTCGTCACCGCCCTCGCCCCGGCTCATGTCCTGGGACGCGCCCTCGCCCGCTTCCAGCTCTCCACGGGCGTCGGCCTCGCCGTCTCCCCGGCGGTCATCACCGCTCTCGCCTCCCACGGCTCGGCTGCCCTCTGGGGCAGCCTCGCCGCTGCGACGCTTCTGTCCGCCTCCGCCGTTGCCACCGAGAAGGATCAAGGAATGCGGCTCAGCGGTTGCTGCCCCCGGGCGCGAGCAGGCTCGTGAGCTCGGCGATCGCCTCGGGGGACGGCTAGACCGGGCAGCCATCCACCGCTGTGGGCCCTGCCCCGGAGTAAGGCAGTCGACGGTCAGGCGACTGCTGGCTGAACCGTCAGGGTGCCGGCGGCGGTGTCGATCGTGGCCTGAGTGCCGAGCGGGACGGTCGGAGGATGTGGGCCGTGTCCGGCAGGGAGCCCGCCGAGGACAGGAACGCCCAGGCGGGTCAGTCGGTCACGCAGGACGTCGGCGATGCCCCATCCCCCCAGGGACGGGTCATCGGCATCCTGGTCGAAGCCGAGGAACTGGCCGAGCACGACACCGCGCAACCCGTCCAGAGCCCCGGTACGGGTCAGCTGGGTCAGCGCGCGGTCGACCTCCCCCAATCCTGTGCCTCGCTGGTGTTCGAGAAAGAGGATCGCTCCTTTGAGGCTCGGCAGACCGGCGCCGGCCTCGGTGCGGATCGCGTCAAGGTTGCCGCCGACCAGGACACCGGTCGCGGTGCCCTCGACGGTGACTGCCGCACTGGCTTGACTGGTGTCCCGGTGGATGATGACGGGATCGGTGGTCATCAGCGCGCGGCGAACGGCGTCGGCTGATGCGGGCCCGCACCATTCGTCGCTCGCGTTGGGGGAAGGGGCCGTGCAGGCAGGACAAGCGGCATCGAGCCCACAGGGCGAGGTGGAGGTGGGTGATGTCGCTGAAGCCGACCACCGGTTTCGGGTCACGGCGCAGCGCGTCGGTATCGAGGTCGTCGACGATGCGGTAGGTGCCCTTACCGCCCATGGCGGCAAACACAGCGCGGACCCCCGGGTCGCCGAACGCAGAGTTCAGGTCGAAGACACGATCCTCATCCCGGCCGGCCATATACCCCCATTGGTCAAAGACGTGCTCACCCAACCCGACCCGAAGCCCCCATGACGCCATTAACTCAACGCCACGGGCGCTCCCTCGCGGCTGGGGGGACAGGCCGGAGCGACGATCCGCACCCGGTCCCCAGGCCGCAACCGCGGCGACCGCACGCTCTGGAGACTGTCGAAGGAGTCCATGCCGTGATCTTCCTGCACACGCCCAGCCGAAGCCAAGCCCCCGCAGATCAATCACTCATCGTCACGCAAGCAGGCAGTCGTGAGCGGAATACGCGACAGCTGAACATGCGAGCTCACCAGTCTCGACCCCCATCACCGGGGTGGCCTGAGCCTGTGTATCAGCGGGGCCGGCTGAACCGGTGTGTCACCAGGGCGGCCCGAGCCCGGCGGCGACCGCGCCGAGTTCGGCTCCGGGTATCCAGTTCGAATGGAACCCGAAGGGCACGCGCACCGGCAGGCGTACGGTCGCGACGGGCGGGCCGGTGAAATCGCGGGCGTCCAGCACCACGAGGTCGCTCTCGTGGTGGAGCGCGTCGATGCGGAAGTGCAGTATCCAGCCGTCGTCCTCGGCCGCGCCGTCGCCTGCCCGGGGCACGAACACCGGCTCGGTCGGTACCGATCCGTGCGGGAAGGCACGCTCCTCGGTGTGCTCCCGCGCGATGTCGTACTTGACCAGCACCTCGGGCTCGTGGGTGCTCAGTCCCAGCTCCCGGGCGCTCATGCCGTAGTAGTGGCGGAACGGCCGCCCGATCCGCCGGGGGTCGACGCGAGGCAACTCCTGCTGGCGGTCGTCGAGCTGGCGCTCGGTCACCGTGCCGAGGGCCGGGTCGATGGTCCATTCCCAGAGCAGGCCCGCCCCGTACGCGAACGGGTCCTGGCTGTTTCCGTCGAACATCTTGGGGTAGCGCAGTGCGTAGACTCGGACCACTCCGTTCTCCTCGGTGGCGTTGACCGAGTGGAAGACGAAGCAGGGTGCGATGGAGAACCACCGCAGACTGCCGGCGCCGCCCTCCCTGGGGAGCAGACCGATGCGCGCCTGATGCCGGTCGTCCCAGCGGAAGGGGAATCTGCCGCGAGCCGCCTGTCCGAGGTCGAAGCGCACGGGCAGGTCGAACAGCACCACATGGTTCTGGGTGAGGGCGATGTCGTGCATCATCGGCCGGCCGCCGAGCGGGATCCGCTCCGTCTTCCTGGTCGTGCCGTCGGCGGTGATCACGACGTAGTCGGCCGAGGTCCGCAGTGGCGAGTACGCGAGGGCGAAGAGCTCCCCGCTGACCGGGTCGGTCTTGGGGTGCGCGGTGATTCCTCTGGGCAGTCCGCCGCCCAGGTCGGAGTACTCGACGGTGTCCAGGGTCTCGCTCAGCCGGACCGGCATGCACCCCGTCTCGACCAGGGCGAGCAGCAGGCCCCCGTGGCAGACCACATTGGTGTTGACGACGTCGGTGAAGAACCGCCGCGGACCCGGGGGCCGGGACTCGCCGAGCGAACGGTACACCCGCCGGGAGCGGATCCATCGATTGCGGAACCACTCGGCGCGGCCGTCCCGCAGCCGGACGCCGCACACCATGCCGTCCTGGCTGAACCAGGAGTAGTCCTCCGAGTCGCGGCGCCGGGGCGGGGCCAGCGGATTGCCGCCGATCTGGGTGAACAGCCCGTCCAGCTCGGGCGGGAGTGTGCCCCGCACCGGAAGGCGGTGGGCGGTGTGTTCGGTGTAGAGGGGCGTGAAGGCGCCCTGGAGGAACGGACTGAGTCTGCCGGGCATGGGCCACTCCTCGCGTCCCGGCAACGCTAGGCCGCAGCGCAGCGGCGGCCGATGGGGCCGGTGAATTGCCGGCCGAAGGATTCAACGGGGACGGGTGTGCCGCATCCTTCGGTCACGGTGCCGTCGCGCCGACGGTGGCTGCCCCGGAGTGGCCTGAGACCGGCAGACGCCGACACCGGGTGACACCTGCCGGTGCCAAGCGGCCCGCCATCGCTGCGGTGCGCACGCCGGTGATCGGCGTGTTCGCGTCACCCCAGGGAAACCGGCCACGGCGGTTTGTGTGCGACCGGGGGAGGCCGCAGCGGCAGGGGGTGGGCTGAGTGAGGCAGTGGGAGCGCTACCCCTGCGGTCACGGGACCGGTCGGGATGTGCGCGCCCATCTGAGACAGCACCCTCTGTGTGCGAACTGTGAAGCATCGGGCGGGGGCATGCGGGTGAAATGTGTGAATGCCGCGATGTCATCTTCGCGAAACCCCCTCCTGGAGTGGCTAAAACGCGCCTTGTTCGGTCAACTCCGGTCACATCAGGGTGGGTTGAGCACTTGAGCATCAGGAGTCACAAGCACGTTGCTTGACCCGGGCAGTCGACCGTCCCGGGGCACTGACGGGGGAAACTGATGCGGTGCGCATGGCCGCCGCCGCTCTGCGTGCGGAGCGTCTTCGCGCGCCGGTTCGGACCGTCCCCTCCGTCGCCTCTTGGTGCCTTCATCCGGTGCCCGAGAGCAGGGATAGGAGGGGGAACGCCGATGAGTGCAGCGAGCGTCGCCAGGCCGACGTATCCCGGCGTCTACGTCGAAGAGCTTCCCAGCAGTACCCGCACCATCTCGACCCTGACCACTTCGGTGACGGCCTTCGTGGGCCACACCCGGCGCGGTCCGCTGAACGAGCCGGTGCGAGTCACCAGCTTCGCGGACTTCGAGCGGCGCTTCGGCGGTCTCAGCGCGCAGAGCGCCGTCGGCTACGCGGTGCACCAGTTCTTCGGCAACGGCGGCACCGTCGCGGTGATCGTCCGCGTCGCCAAGGCCGGCAGCGGCAAGGCCGCCTGCGTCACCCTGGAGTCCACCGAGGGGCACAGCGCGAGCCGGGTCCTGGAGGTGCACGCCAAGGAGCCGGGCGCGTGGGGGAACGGTCTGCGCGTCGCTGTCGACTACGACACGCCTTGTCCCGAAGAAACCTTTAACCTGAGCGTTCACGACGCCAAGGGCGAGGCGAGGGAGAGCTTCACGGGCCTGTCCACGGACCCCGGGCACGGCCGCTACGCGCCGACCGTGATCAACGCGGGCTCCCGGCTGATCCGTGTCGAGACCGTCGGCGAGGGCCGGCCTGACCCGTCCGGCACCGTGTCCAAGCCGTACGGGCACGAGCTGCCCGACCTGGCGGTCGACCTCACCGTCAAGATCGGCGACGTGGAGCGCGAGTTCACGCTCTACGACCCCGACACCGACGGCGAGGCCCCGTCCACCGTCGCCGAACTGTCGCTGCTCCTCGAGCGCAAGCTGCGGGCACTGCCCGACGCCCCGGGCAAGCACGCCTTCGCGGGTGCCGAGGTCACCGCCTTCGGCCGGCGCCTGCAGGTCGTGGCGGGCTCCACCGACCCCGAGGACGTCGTCCGCTTCCTCGGTGAGTGCGCCAACGACCTGGGCCTGGAGGCCTCCGTCAACCCGCCGGTGTTCCCGCTGGAGGGCGGCGAGGACGGCGAGGCCCCCGGGCCACGCGACCTCATCGGCAGCGAGGCCGACAAGACCGGCATCCAGGCGCTGCGCGGCGAGGCCGACGTCAACCTGCTCGTCCTGCCCGAACTCGCGGCGTACGAGTCGACCGACGACATCGTCACCGTCGTCTCGGCGGCCCAGCGGCTGTGCCAGGAGCGGCGGATCTTCCTGCTCGTCGACGCGCCCGGCACCTGGGTGAACGTGGACACGGCACGCGCCGGTCTTGCCGCCTTCGACGCCGTGCGCGGCAACCACGCGGGCCTGTACTTCCCGCATCTGCAGCTCACCGATCCGCTCACCGGGCGGCTGCGCTCCTTCCCGCCGTCCGGCGCGGTCGCGGGCGTCATCGCGCGCACCGACTCCGAGCGCGGCGTGTGGAAGGCTCCGGCCGGCACCGAGGCGCGGCTCGCGGGCGTGCACTCGCTCACGGTCAGCCTGACCGACCGCGAGACCGGCCTGCTCAACCCGCTCGGCGTCAACGTCCTGCGCACCTTCCCGGTGACCGGCCCCGTGGTCTGGGGCGCGCGCACGCTGGAGGGCTCGGACGCGCTCGACAGCGAGTGGAAGTACGTCCCGGTGCGGCGGCTGGCCCTGCACGTCGAGGAGAGCCTCCAGCGGGGCCTGCAGTGGGTCGTCTTCGAGCCCAACGACGAGAACCTGTGGCAGCAGATCCGCCTCAGCGCCTCCTCGTTCCTGCACACGCTCTTCCGGCAGGGCGCCTTCAAGGGCGGCACACCGCGCGAGGCGTACTTCGTCAAGTGCGACAGCGACACGACGACCGACGAGGACATCGCGAACGGGATCGTGAACGTCCTGGTCGGCGTCGCACCGGTCCGGCCGGCGGAGTTCGTGATCGTAAAAATCCAGCAGACGTCCGGGCAGTTCGAGCTCTAGGCGCCCGGGAATCTTGGAGAGCTGAAGGAATCCGATGGCTGAGTTCACGGTCAACGCCCATCGTTTCGACCCCTACAAGAACTTCAAGTTCCTGGTTCTGTGGGACGGTCGGACGGTCGCCGGCATCAGCAAGATCAGTCCGCTGAAGCGGACCACCGAGGTCGTCAAGCACCGGCATGGCGGCGATCCCAGCTCCCCGCGCAAGTCGCCGGGGCGCTCCGAGTTCGAGGGCATCACGCTGGAGCGCGGGGTCACGCACGACCCCGAGTTCGACCGCTGGGCCAACAAGGTCTGGCAGGTCGGCGCGGGGCTCGGCTCCGAGGTGTCTCTCGCCGACTTCCGCAAGGACATCGTGATCCAGGTCCTCAACGAGGCCGGCCAGGTCGCCGTCTCGCACAAGCTCTACCGGACCTGGCCCAGCGAGTACCAGGTGCTCGGCGAGCTGGACGCCAACGCCAACGCGGTGGCCATCCAGTCGCTGAAGCTCGAGTGCGAGGGCTGGGAGCGGGACTACGAGGTGCCCGAGCCGGAGGAGCCCTCGTTCCTCAACCCGGCGTGAATTAAAGGAAGTTGAGGGGAGCGGGGGAAGGCATGGCGATCACCGGGGCGGCAGGTCTGCTGGCCACCTGGGAGGCAGGGCTTGCCGAGGCGCCCGCCGGGCGCGCCCGGCTGCTGCACCGCACGGCGCGCCCGGACCTCGACTCCGGGGTACTGCCGGTGCTGCCGGTCGGCGAGCGCGAGGCCGACCTGTTCGCGCTGCGCCGGGCCCTGTTCGGGGAACGGATGCAGGTGCGTCTGGAGTGCGCCGCGTGCGGGGAGGACATGGAGTTCGACCTGGACACGGGGGAGTTCGCGCGGTCACCGGTCCGACGCGACGACTCCGTCGTACGGGTACGGCAGGACGGCTGGGAGGTCGAGTTCCGGCTGCCCGGCGTCGCCGACCTGACGGCGGTGGCCCGGGCGGCCGACCCGCGTGCGGCCCTGCTCGCGCGATGCCTCCTCTCGGCGGTGTACGAGGGAAAGACCGTGCCCGCCGGGGGCCTCCCCTTGCCCGTGCAGCGCAGGATCGCCGAGGCGGTCGAGGCCGCCGACCCGGGCGCCGACGTGACGCTCAACGTGGCCTGCCCCGAGTGCGGGCAGGCCACCCGGGCCGAACTCGACATCGCCTCCTGTCTGTGGACCGAACTGGACGCCTGGGCACGGGACCTGCTGCTCGACGTCCATCTGCTCGCCACCGCCTACGGCTGGAGCGAGCCGGAGATCCTGGCGCTCAGCCCGCTGCGGCGCCGCTACTACCTGGAGCTGTGTGCGGATGTCTGACGCCGATGGTGCGCCGGTTCCCGACTTCCTGGACCGGCTGATCGCCCGGCACGCCCCGGCCGCCGCCGGTCCCCGCCCGGGTGTGGTGCGGGTACGGCCCCGGTTGCCCGGCCCGTTCGAACGGGTCGAGGCGGTACGGAGTACGACGGCGGAACCGGACGACGGGAACGGCCTGCTGTGGCCCTCCGCCACGCCGTCCACCGTGTCGCAGCCCGACCTACCGCGTCCGCCGACCGCCGAGCCGCGCATCCGCACGGAACGGGAGCGGACCGTCGTACGCACCGAACACGCCCCGGCGGACCGGGACGTGACCCCGCGGCCTTCCCTGCAATCCGCACCCGAGGCACCCCTGCTGCGTCCCGTCGCGCCCCTCGCGCCGGGGCCCCGGCCGGTTCCGGACGCGTCGCGCCGTGCGGCGGGCCGGGAGCGCCCGGACCGGGGTGCCGCCCAGAGCGCGGCGTCCGTGCCCATCCCCCCGGGCGCGGACGCCGCTTCCCCCGCCGCCGTGTCCACCCCCGTGCGGCCGAGCGCCGCGGACACGGCGGCGGCACGCGACGCCGTACGGCAGGCCGCGGCCCGGCGGCCCGCACGGGCGACCGAGCAGGTGGTGCAGGTGCAGATCGGGCGGCTGGAGGTGACGGCGGGCCCGTCGCCCTCCGGCGGCAACCGACAGCGGACGCCCGCGACAGGGCGTCCGGGGGCCACCTTGAGCCTGGCGGACTATCTGGCGCGAGGGCGGGAGTGACATGACAGACCGAGGAACCGAGGAACCGACGCCATGAGCAACGCACTCGCCATCGCCCATGTCACCCAGGCCCTCGCCCTGCTGCTCGAGTCCAACCTGGGCCCCGAGTTCGACGAGGCCGTCAAGGTGGAGCCGCGCAAGCCGCCGGCGGAACCGCCGGACCAGCCCACCATCAACGTGTTCCTCTACCAGGTCACGCCCAACACCTCGCAGCGCAACAACGACCTGCCGACCCGCGCGTCCGACGGCACGCTGATCAAGCGGCCGGCCGCCGCGCTGGACCTGCGCTATCTGATCAGCGCGTACGGCGACGAGACGGAACTGGTCGGGCAGAGGCTGATCGGCGCCGTCGTGCGCACCCTGCATGGGATACCGGTCCTGCCGAAGGACGTCATCGAACAGGCCGGTGAGCGGCCCTACCTGACGGGCAGCGACCTCGCGCAGACGGCGCAGCGGGTGCGGTTCGCACCCACGGTGATGGACATCGACGAGACGTCGAAGTTGTGGGGCATGCTCTACCAGACGCCCTACTCGCTGTCCGTGGCCTATCAGGCGTCCCTCGTCCTCATCGACGGGCGCGAGACACCGGTGGCGGCGAAGCCGGTGGAGCGGCCGGACGTGCGGGTGCTGCCGTTCGGGGCACCGGGGGCGCCGGTGCCCCCGGCGACAGGTGACCAGGCTTCAGCCAACGGGTCCGGGGCCTCTGCTGAGGCGCCCGAGGAGTCCGCCGCCAGGCCGCCGGCGAAGACCCGGGCGAAGGTCCCGGCGAAGGCGGCCGCCAAGACCACTGCTGCGAAGACTCCCGCTGCCAAGGCTCCCGCCAGGACCGCCGCCAAGACGCCTGCGAAGTCCCCGGCGCGCGGCCGCAAGACGGCGCAGCCGAGCGGGTCGTCGAGGACGGACGGCGCGGCGCGCAGTGGCGGCGCCGGTGCCACGGACGGTGGGTCCGAGGGCGCGGAGAGCTGAGACGACATGGGGACGACGGGGGCAGGTGAGGACATGGGGACATACGGGCCGAGCGCGGAGGGCGCTTCTGGTACGGCGGGCGTACGCGACGGCAGCGTGACGCTGACCGCGGAGATCCGACGCGTCCTGTCCCGCGTCGACGCCCACGCGGCCCGCGCCGGGCACACCGCTCGGCCGGCGCCCCATGCCGAGCCCGCCTCCCAGGCCACCACGGGCGCCTCGGACGACGCATCCGCCGAGGACAGCTCCCGCCCCTCCACGGACTCGCCCCCCGCCACGTCCACACAGATCACTCGCAGCACCCCCGGCACCGCCCCCCTCGACGCCCTGGTCACCTGCTTCGGTCTCACCCCCTTCGAACGTGACCTGATCCTCCTCACCGCCGCCGACGAACTGGACCCCACCGCCGCCGCCCGATGCGCCGGCGCCTGCGGCGACCCGCAGCGCGCGTACCCGACCTTCTCGCTCGCGCTCGCCGCGCTGGACGAGCCGCACTGGAGCGCGCTCACGCCAGTGGCGCCGCTGCGGCGGTGGCGGATCGTCGAGCTGGACGACGATTCGCGGCTGACGATGTCACGGCTGCGACTGGACGAGCGGATCCTGCACTTCCTGCTGGGCTCGCCCTATCTGGACGCCCGGCTGCACGGCCGGCTGCGCCGCACCCCGGTGCCGGAGCAGCTGCCGCCGTCCCACGACCTGGCCGCGAGCCGCGTCGCCGAGGGCTGGACGACGGCGGCGAGCCCGGACGCGCCGCTGCTCGTCGAGGTGACCGGCGGGGATCTGCGCAGCCGGGCCGACATCGCCGCCGCCGCGGCCGCGCGGTCCGGGCTGGGGCTCTACGCCATGGGCGCCGAAGACGTACCGGCCGATCCCGTCGAGCGGGACCGGCTCGCCCGGCTCTGGCAGCGCGAGGCGATCCTGCTGCCCGCCGCGCTGCTCGTGGAGGTGGGCGAGCTGGACCGCGACCAGCGGGCGGCGACGGAGGCGTTCCTCGCCGGGGCCGCCGTACCGGTCGTCGTGTCGAGCGAGGACCCGCTGCGCACGGACCGGCCGCACGGCGCACGGGTGGCCGTACCCCACCTGGACGACGACGAGCAGGTCGCTCTGTGGGCCGACGCGTTCCAGCCCGTCGCCGACCTCGCCGACGGTGAACTTCGGTCGCTGGTCGCGCAGTTCCAGCTGCCGCCGCACGTCGTACGGTCCGCCGCCGCCACCGTACGCCGCCGACTGCCGTACGAGGACGAGCTCGACGTCGCCGAACTCGCCTGGCGGGCCGGGCTGGAAGAGGCCCGCATCGGCATGGACGAGCTGGGCCGCCGTATCGAGCCGCAGGCCGGCTGGGACGACCTGGTGCTGCACGAGCGGCAGTTGAGCGTGCTGCGCGAGATCGTCGCGCATGTGCGGCAGCGGGCGACCGTCCACCAGGAGTGGGGGTTCGCGGGCACCCTGCGCCGCGGCCTCGGCGTCACCGCGATGTTCGCGGGCGGCTCCGGCACCGGTAAGACGCTGGCCGCCGAGGTCATGGCGAAGGAGCTCGGCCTCGATCTGTTCGTCATCGACCTCTCCCAGGTCGTCAGCAAGTACATCGGCGAGACCGAGAAGAACCTCCGCCGCGTCTTCGACGCCGCCGAACGCGGCGGCGCGCTGCTCCTGTTCGACGAGGCCGACGCGTTGTTCGGCAAGCGCAGCGAGGTCAAGGACAGCCACGACCGGTACGCCAACCTCGAGGTCAGCTACCTGCTGATGCGGATGGAGGCCTACCGAGGCCTCGCCATCCTCACCACCAACATGAAGAAGGCCCTCGACACCGCCTTCATGCGCCGCATCCGCTTCGTCGTCGACTTCCCCTTCCCCGCCGAGCACGAACGCGCCGAGATCTGGCGCCGGGTGCTTCCGCCGCAGGCCCCTCTGAAGGACATCGACCCGGACCTTCTCGCCCAACTCACCGTCGCGGGCGGCTCCATCCGCAACATCGCCCTGTCCGGCGCCTTCCTCGCGGCCGACGAGGGCGGCCGGCTCCAGATGCGACACATGCTGGCCGCGGCCCGCACCGAGTACCTCAAGCTGGAGCGCTCCCTGACACCGGCGGAGGTCCGCGGATGGGCCTGAACAGGGACATGAGCAGGGGCATGAGCAGGGAGCCGAGCGAGATCCGGGTGGAGATCGGTGAACTCGCCCTGCACGGCTTCCGCGTGGACCCCGAGCGGGTCTCGGCCGCCTTCGAACACGAGCTGACCCGGCTGATCCAGGCCCACGGCGTCCCGCTGGCGGCGGACGGCGCCCTGACCGTCGACGCGCTGTCCGGACTGCCGCCCCTGCCCGCAGGGCTGTCCGCGCGGCGCCTCGGCCAGGAGCTGGCGCGGGTCGTGCACGAGGGCCTCAGCGGCTTCGGGGAGGTGGCGCGGTGAGCAACTCCCAGACCCAGGACGGCCGTTCCGAGCAGGCGGCCGAACAGCGCCGCCGCAAGCGCAGAGAGCGCGCCGCGAAGTCCCGTGCGCCGGAACCCAAGGACATCGTCAGCGGCGCCGGGCAGCCCCTCGATCCCGGCGTACGACGGGAGCTGGAGGAGCAGCTCGGCCACGACCTGAGCCGCGTACGCCTGCACACCGACCGGGACGCCGGGCAGCTGACCGAGCTGCTCGGCGCCGACGCGGTCGCCGTCGGCCAGGACGTCTTCTTCCGCGAGGGCGCCTTCAAACCGGGCACGGACGAGGGCCGCCGCCTCCTCGCCCACGAGCTCCTGCACACCGTGCAGAACCCGCACGGCCTCGGAACCCTGCGCGCCGGCCGCGAACTCGGCGCGGTCAGCCTGCCGCAGCAGGCGATCGAGCGGGAGGCGGAGTCGGCGGCCCAGGATCTCGTTCGCCCGTCGGCGACCGGCCCCGAGCAGCCCGCGCCGGAGGTGGCGGAGGACCAGGCCACACCCGGCTGGCTGCGCTACGCCACCGTGGACGCCGACCGCAACCGTGCCGAGGCCATGGACCCGGCGACCCTCGTCGACCGGCTGGCCAACTCCGTCGTGCGGTCCCTGCGCGGCGACCCGGAAGACCTCTCCCAGCGCACCCGCAAGCAACTCTCTCGACTGCCCGAGGAGTTGCTCGACGGCGTCCTCGTACGCCTGGAGAACCGGCTGCTCGCCCCGGAGCACGACCGGGTGCTCGACCTCGTCGACGAGATCGAGGCGTACGACGACCATGCCGACGACCTGGAGCGCAATGCGCACGACGCCCCAGAGATCGAGCCGGACGTGGCGGAAGACGTGCGCACCGAGCGCGAGAACGCGCTGCGTGCGGTGGAGGAACAGCGGGCGGAGGAGGATCGGCCGCAGCTCGCGCCCGGGCCGGAGAAGGAGCAGGCCGACGAGGAGGGCGCGGCCGGCAGTACACCGCGGAACGGCGGGACGCCGGAGAACGGGACGACTCCGGAGGGCGGAGGCGCGCCGCGAGGCTCGGGGCAGAGGGCGCCGGGAGCGCAGGGGGCGGCGCCTGGTGTGCCTGCACCTCAGAAGCAGCAGTCCTCGTCGTCTTCTGCTTCTGGTGGGTCGTCGGGCGGCGGGCAGCAGGGCGAGAAGCAGTCCGTGGACCCGACGGGCCGGTCGGCGGGCCACGAGAAGGGCGGAGAGCAGGCCGAGGAGGGGGACAAGGGCGGTCAGGAGGAGACCGAGCAGAAGGAGACGCCCGCCGCGAGCAAGGAGGAGTCCGCGGCGAAGAACCGCCCTGGCGCGGCCGAGGCGGCCGTGGCCGGACGACAGCTGAACCAGCAGGACAGGCGGGGCCAGCAGCAGCCGACCGGCTCACCGACCATGTCCGGCAAGGACACCCCGCTCCCCGGCGCGTTCAGCACCCTCGACGGCACACGCACCCAGGACCTCGACGGCCGGGAGGAGAAGACCGACGAGGACCCCTTCGGCTCCGGCAGCGACTCGGAGGTCGAGGTCGGGGGAGAGGAACCGAGCGCCTGGGACGTCAAGCTGCGGCCGGAGGACTTCGTACCGGAGCAGGACCTCGAGGTGTCCGCCGTACCGACCGCGGACGAGCTGGACCCGTCGTCCGCCTCCACGGCCCAATCCGCCCCGTCTTTCCCGGCCCCGGCGCCGACCAGGGCCGAGCAGGTGCAGGCCGAGCGCGAGGCGGAGGACGCCGAGGACACGGCGGCGGAGCCCGACGACGAAGCGGCCGAGTCCGACACGGAGCCGGAACCGTCGGCGGAGGAGACCGAGGGCAGCCCGGACGGCGGTGCCGGGCCGGACGGTCTCGCGGTGGAGCAGGCTGCTGCGGCACCGCACGTGCCGGGCAACCGGGACCCCAAGAACGGCGACGACCCCAAGGCGGGCCCGGTCGCCGCGCAGACCACGGTGCAGGAGGCGCCGGGCAAGGCGGAGGGAAAGTCCGAGGGCGGCAGCGAGGCCAAGGAATCGGCCGCCAAGGAGGAGACGGGCACCGCCGCGGCGGGCGACAAGGGGACCGGCGGCCAGGAGAAGGAGTCCCAGAAGGCGACGGGTGGCCAGTCGGCGCAGGGCGACGCCGCGGCGAAGGCGTCGGGCGGCGCGGGCGCCGGTTCGGCCGATGCGGGCGGACCGCAGACGCAGGGGGCGCAGGGCGCCGGGTCCGCGCAGGACGTGTCAGCGGTCGGAGGCGGGGCTACGGCTCCTGGGGTGTCAAGCGGGTCCGCAACCTCTGGTGCTTCCGACGTTTCTGGGCCATCCGGCGGGGAGTCGGCCGGCGAGGCACCGGCGGCACAGGAATCCCGTACAGAGCCGAAAGCTCGTACGCAGGCCCCGGCGCCGACTCTTCAGTCCGCGCCCGCTGCCCCGGCGTCGGAGCCGGCGTCGACGAAGGCGGCCCCGGAGGAGAAGGCCGAGCCGGAGTCCGCGCCCGCGCCGAAGGCGGCACCGACCGGTGCCTCGCGCGGCGGTGGCGGTGGCGGTGGCGCGGCCGCTCCTGCCCGCGGCAAGGGCAAGAAGGACTCCGGACCCGTCCCGAACCTCTCGGGGGTCTCCCCGGAGGCGGGCCTGGCCACGGCCTCGAAACTCAAGCCGCACAAGGCACTTCAGGCCATGGGCGGCGTCGGCGGCGCGGTGGACCGTTCCGTCGGCGACGAGCACGAGGCACTGGCGTCGGCGCCCCCGTCGATGCAGCGCCCGGTGGGCGCGCCGCAGACGCTGGAGGGCCGGCCGGAGACGGACGCTCCGGCCGAGTACTCGCAGGACAAGCCCGAGGAAGCCCAGGCGCCGGAGCAGGAGAACGCCGAGGTTACGGGAGCCAAGGAGCCCGAGGGTCAGATCGAGGCGGAGAAGGCCGAGGAGCCCGGCGGCTGGGACACCTTCAAGATGGCCCTGGGCTTCATCGGCGGCAAGATCGTGAACGGGGTCGCGAGCCTCTTCGGTGCCGACGAACCCGTGGTGGACCCGCAGGAGCTGGCCGCCAAGTTCGCCGGGCTGCCGACCAAGGACGAGGCCCTCAAGCAGGCCCAGGCGGGCAACGCGCCGGGCGTGGAGATGAAGGGCGCGGCGGAGCAGACGGCCGGCGAGCAGGACGGCCATGTCGACGCCAAGGGCCAGGAGACCGTCCGGACGGCCCGTGACGACTCCGGCCGGGGGATGGGCGAGGACCAGGTCTACCCGAACGCGCCCAAGGAGGAGATGACCGCCCAGGTGCCCGGGGCGCAGGGCGGCGAGGGCGTGGCGGTCGAAGGCGGCGGCGCGACGGGCGCCGTACCGCCGGAGGCGGCCTCCGAGGTGGCGGAGCACGAGCAGGGCCCGCAGTTCCAGGCGGCGTTCAGCGACGGCACGAAGAAGATGTCCGACGGCCGGCAGACCAAGGACCGGGACTTCCGCGACTCGCAGGCCAGACACAAGCAGCAGGTGGACGCCGAGATCGCGTCGAACACCGAGTCGCAGGCCGGCGAGCGCGAGAAGGCGATGGGCGAGGTCACCGCCCAGCGCGAGGACTGGCGCAAGGAGCAGGACGAGGAGCTCAAGACCCTCGGCGACAAGAAGACCGAGCGGCACGACAAGGTCCGCAAGGACGTCGAGGACGAGGAGAAGAAGACCGACGACAACGTCGACACGGAGAAGGAGGGCAGCGACAAGAAGATCCAGGACGAGAGCGACAAGGCCGAGCGCGACGCGGAGCAGCAGCGCGACGGCGCCGTCCAGGACTCGGGGAACTGGGTCACCAAGGCCTTCGAGTGGATCAAGCAGAAGGTCATCGAGATCAAGAACGCGATCGTCCGGGTCATCCGGGCGGCGCGGGACGCGGTCATCGGCTTCATCAAGAACTTCAAGGAGACGGTCGAGCGCTGGATCAACGAGGCTCGCAAGAACATCGTCGACGCGATCAAGAACCTCATCAAGGACCTGATCGAGTTCGCGATGGCGATGATCCGGGCGGTCATCGAACTGGCGGACAGAATCCGCACGTTCATCACGAACCTGATCGCGGCGGCCATCGCCCTGGTGAACCGCCTGGCCCAGGCGCTCAAGCAAGCCGTCACAGATCTGCTGAACGCCATCGGCAAGCTCCTGAGCAGCATCCTGGACATCCTGAAGAAGGCGCTCCTGGAGGCGGTCAAGGCGATCGTCGCGGCGGTGAAGGCGGTCCTGGAGTTCGCGTCGAAACTCCTGAGCGCCCTGGGCGCCTGGATGATGATCGCGGTCGACTTCCTCTCCGACCCGGGCGGTTGGCTGAGCGGCGCGAAGAACTCGGCGGTGGACGGCGCGAAGAACCACCTCTTCCGCGAGGTCTCGTCGGCGGTCAAGGCCTGGTTCCAGGAGAAGATCCAGGAGATCATCGGCGTCCCGAAGGCGATCATCGACAAACTGATCAAGGGCGGCTTCTCCCTTGACAGGATCGTCAAGGAGGCCTGGAACGCGGTGGTCCCCCAACTCCCCATGATCATAGGTGAGTTGGTGATGACGAAGGTCGTCGCGAAACTCATCCCCGGGGCGGGCTGGGTCATGGCGGTCATCGATGCCATCCGCACCGCCTGGGGCGCCCTGAGCGCCATCCTCAGCTCCCTCGGAGCAGTCCTCGACTGGCTCAAGGCGGTCCGCGTGGGCGGCGCCGGCCTCCTCTTCGCGAAGGCGGTCGCGGCGGGTGTGGTGGCGCTGCTGGAGGTCCTGTACCAGGCCTTGCTGAACGGTATCGGCAAGTACGTCGCGAAGGTGGGACGTCGGCTGAAGGGCGTCGCCGCGAAGCTCGGCAAGGGCAAGGGGGACAAGCCGGGCGGGGGCAAGGGGGCTGGGGCCGAAGGTTCCGACGACAGGGGCGGTGACAAGAAGCCCCAGGACTCCACCGCGAAGAAGCCGGGCACGGAGGGGACGGCGCAGACGGCTGCGGCGCCGAAGCCGGGCCAGGGCAAGGACGGCGCCCCCGGGAAGCCGAAAACCGCGGGCGAGGCGCAGACGCCCACGGCATCAACGGCCAAGGACAAGAACGGCAGGCCGAAGGACAACGACGAGAAGCCGGATACCAGCCCGACGCCGACCGTGAAGCCCAAGCCGAAGCCGGAACCCCCGGACAGGCCGAAGTCCGAGCCGGAGCCAGGGGCGAAGCCGAAGAAGGACGGGGACTCCACCGCTCCGAAGGACCGGGACAAGGACTCCGCCAGGCCGAAGGACGACGGCAGGGACCCGAGCAAGCCCAAGGACGACACCAGGGATCCGAACAGGCCCAAGGACGACGGCAAGGACACCCCGGGCAGGCCGAAGACCGGCAAGGACCCCGACAGGCCGGGCAGGTCCCGGGACAAGGACGGCGACAAGGACGGCGACAAGCCGGGCAGGCCGAAGAAGAAGGACGACGAAGGCAGGCAGCGGAAACCCGAGCACGAGGGCAGCGGCCCGAAGAAACCGAAGCGCGACAGGCACGAGGACCGGCGGTCGAAGGACAAGGACGCGGAGGAGAAGAAGCAGCAGAAGAAGGACCAGCGGAAGAAGGAGGAGGAGTCGAAGGACTCCAAGGACGCCCGTCTGGCCAAGATCGTCGCGCGCCTGCGGCCACCGATCGGCCGGCTCCTGGGCAAGGGCGTGCAGGGCATGGTCCTTCGCGGCACCCTGGCCGGGCTGCGGGCATGGCATCGGCTCACGAGCCTCACACTCGAGAGTGGCGATGTCGCCGACATCATCGCCCGTCTGAACCCACAGGTGAGGGTGACGCAGGCCCTCACGCTCAGCGAGCGCGAGCTGCTGGATCTCCTGGACGAGGTCGCCTACGAGATCCTTGACGCACCGGTCACAGCGGAAGGCGCGGAGCGGATTGCCGAGGATCCGCAGCGCTCTACGGAGAAGTCCCGTCACTTCCGCGTTCCCGCGGGCGTGGGCTTCGCCTCGGTTGCCCGCTTCATGCGGAGTCAGGGCGACAGGATGGCCGGTCACCAGGACTCCTACGTAACGGATTTCTTCGAGTACGAACACGATTCCGGCGAATCGTCAACCGTCGCCCACTACACGAAGGGTGAATCGGAGCGGATCAGGAATGCGGTGGACCGGAGGATCTACAACTCCTCGGAGACCGCGACGGATTACGCGAACAACCGGGCGGCGGCGGACGATCTGCATTTGCAGCGCGGCCTTGTGAAGCGTCTGAGGCAGGACGGTTCCAGCGAACGAGAACTCCGTTATCTGCAGCGCAAGAACCGGGGCCCCGAGCCCAATGTGGCCGATCGGCTCATGAGCACGGCGCAGGAAGGCCAGGCCCTGGCCGGCGACGTGGAGCAGATGACTCCCGGTGGACGCATTCCTGGTCAGGCGGGGCGGGACGCCGCCTTCTTCGGAACGCTGGCCCTGGCGAAGGAAGCGCATCGCAACCCGCGGGCTCTGGTCACTTCCGGAATGATCCTGCAGATCGCATCGCAAGGAGACCTGGTGGCCGGAGTCACCCCGAGCACCGCCCCCGAGGACGCCCTTGCGAAAATGCAGTCACAGCGGGGCACCGCGTTTCCGATGGGAGACGCGCTCGCCTACCTGCCCATGGAACAGCAGGGCGCGATGAAATCCTTCGGCGATCTCGAACAGCAACGCTCGGAGAACCCTCAGGCGGGAGCACAGGACGAGTTCCGCAGGAAGGGACCGAAGACACTCGCCAACCGTGAAATCCTGGCGCTGCAACTCTGGATAAAATCCCTGGACATCAAAACTGACAGTGGCGGCGAAATAAAGACGAAAGAACAGCTCAGGGAGCAGATTCGCCGGAAGATGGCTGAACTCTACGGACTTTAGGAAGCGAAGAGCGAATGACCGAGCAATACATCCGCAGCCGCCGCCTCGTGCTGCGCGACAGCGGACCCGAAGCCCAGTGGGCGGTGGAGGAGTTCGCCCGTCAGCTCGGCTGGCCGCGCCGGTCGGAGCAAGCAGAGGATCGAGAGGAATGGATTCCCAGGCAGATTGTCTGGGGTGTTGGGCCGGCGATCACGCTTCAATACCAGGAGGACCTGCTCTCCGATCTAGCCTACGTCTTTGTGGTCGGCAGTGACCCCGATGTCGCGCAGAACACCCTGGACATCGCGGAAGCGCGACTCCCGGTATGGGCCCTGTCGAGCCTGGTGGACGCGGTTCGCGGCCAGACGGATCCCGACGAACTCCCCTATGCGATTCATCGGCTTGGTATCGGCGCCCCACGGCAGTTCCACGAGGATGTGTACGCGTGCGTCACGGAAAACATGCGGAGTGACGACCCCGACACCCGGGAGAGCGCGGTCTGGGCCGTGACGTACGAACCCTGGCCCGAGTACGTCGAGCCGTTGCGGGAGCTGCTGAGTCGAAGCTCGGACGACCAGCTGAGCGGAACCGTCAGGAACCTGCTTCTGGAAATGTCGAAGGAAGGGATCTGATGACCCGCTACGCCGACATCCCCAAACCCATCCGCTCCGGAATAGTCGTCGTCAACCCCGATACCGGCACCCCCCAGCGGATCATCGTGCTGCAGTTCAACCCGGACACCCTGGAGCGCAGCGTCTCCCCCCAGTCCGCCGGCGACGGCGGTGACGCCGGAGGCGGAGGCACCGGCAGCGGGGACCGGAACGAGGCCCTCCGGCTCAAGGGCCCCGCCCAGGAGACCTGGAAGTTCACCGCCGAGATCGACGCCACCGACCAGTTCGAGATCTCCGCGCCGGACGGGATCCACCCGCAGCTCGCGACGCTCGAGATGCTCGTGCAGCCCACCGTCGCCCAACTCCGCGCCGCGAGCAGGCTGTCGCAGAAGGGCACCATCGAGATCAGCCCGATCGAGATGCCGCTGACGCTGTTCACGTGGGGAAGCAAGCGGGTCATGCCCGTGCGGCTCACCGAACTGTCCGTCAACGAGTCCGCCTTCGACGTCAATCTCAATCCGATCCGTGCCTCCCTCAGCATCGGCATGAAGATCCTCACCGTCAGCGACCTGCCCGCCGGACACCGCGGCGCCGATCTCTACATGGCCCACCTCGCGCAGAAGGAGCGACTCGCCGCCGCACGGGGCGGCAGCCTCGGCGCGCTCGGGCTCAGCGGAACCAACGCCGTGATCGGAAGGGGCTGAGCAGCACACCATGGCCGACATCGAGCCCTACGAGAACGCCCTGGACGCCATACCAGGGGCCCATCCCTATCCGCGCACCAGCCGCTATCACGACGCCGACATCGGGGTTCACCGTCAGCCCGACGGAACCGAAGTCCGGTACACCAAGCGCCGGTTGCTGCCTCCCCTCGATCAGCGACAAGACGAGGTCCAGCCCCACACCGTCGGGGCCGGCGAGCGCCCCGACCTGCTCGGGCAGCGCTACTTCGGCGACTCCGGCCAGTGGTGGCAGATCGCCGACGCCAACCCCGTATTGGATTCCCGGGAGTTGACGGACGAGCCCGGACGCGTCATCGACATTCCGCTCGCCGGGGGGTTCGGCGGCGGCAGGGGAGACCGGCGTGTTTGATCTGCCCGTGGGGCAGGGCCCCGTCCACATCACGCTCCTCATGGGGCCGAAGCTCACCCGGCCCGTCCCGGCCGAGGTCACCGAGGCCCTGCTGTCCGCCCAGATCACCGTCACGGCGGGGGAGCGGAGCGGCTTTCAGCTCGCCTTCGACCTGACCAAGAACGGGCTGATCAGTCGCAGGCTCCTGCCGGAGGGGTTCTTCGACCCGAAGACCCGGATCATCGTCACCGTCGCCGTCAAGGGCACCCCCGACGTGCTCTTCGACGGGCTGATTGTCCGTCACGAGGTCGGCGCCAGCAACCAGCCCGGCCACTCCACCCTCACCGTCACTGGCGAGGACCTCACCCTCCTCATGGACCTCGAGGAGCGCACCGCCCGTTATCCCAATCTTCCGCCGTCCCAGCGCGTGCTCGACATCCTGCGCCGGTACTCCGACTACGGCATCCGGCCCGACGTCTACACCGAGAAGGTCGCCCAGCCCCCGCACCAGGACCTCCGTGTGCACTACCAGACGCAGACCGATCTGCAGTACGTCACCGACCTCGCCCGCGCCAACGGCTACACCTTCTACCTGGAGCCCGGTCCCAACCCTGGTCAGTCATCGGCCCGTTGGGGGCCGGAGGTCCGCCTCGGTATCCGCCAGCACGCCCTCAACGTCAACCTGGACGCCAATTCGACCGTCGACCAGCTGACGTTCACGTACGACGGGACCGCGAGGGAGGAGCCGCAGGCCCGTTGGCAGGACCCGGGGACCCGGCAGTCGGCCTTGCTGCCGCAACCGTCGATCAGTCCGCTGCGGCCACCCCTGGGCAAGCGGCCCACCCCGGCCCTGAAGCGCAAGACCCTCTCCGGCACCGCCAAGCAGCAGCGCGAGCAGGCCGAGGCCGAACTCCTCGCCCGCGCCGCCGTCTCCGCCGATGTCGTCTCCGGCTCCGGCTCGCTCGACGTCAACCGGCACGGCTACATCCTCCAGCCCCGCCAGCTCGTCGGCGTACGGGGCGCGGGCCGGGCGTACGACGGCGACTACTTCGTCAAGTCCGTCACGCACAACCTGCGTCCGGGCTCGTACCAGCAGAACTTCACCCTCTCCCGGGAGGGCCTGGAAGCCCGCAGCGACTACGTACGGCCGTAAGGCCACGTCCCGACCCATCAGGAGCAGTTCAGCATGGCGGCACCCAGCAATCGCTACCTCGGCAAGTTCCGCGGCCGGGTCGTGAACAACGACGACCCGCTGCGCATCGGCCGTATCACCGTCGAGGTCCCCGACGTCCTCGGTGACGAGCCGTCGACGTGGGCGCTGCCCTGCCTGCCGTTCACCGGGCCCGAGTCGGGGCAGTTCGTGGTGCCGCCGCCGGGGGCGGGCGTGTGGGTGGAGTTCGAGCAGGGGGATCCCAGCTTCCCGGTGTGGACCGGGTGCTGGTACGGCGCCGCCGACGAGCTCCCGCCCGACGCGCGCCGCGAGCTGCAAGCGAACTCGCCGAACAAGCCGGTCGTCGTACAGACGCCCCAGGCGCACAAGATCGTGCTGAACGACACGCCCGGAGGCGAGCAGGGAATTCTGCTCCAGGCCCAGGGTGGCGCGTACATCCGTATCACCAAGGAGGCCGTGGTCATCGCGACCGGCGCAGGCGCCGAGGTCCTGCTGCGCGGCAACCAGGTGACGATCAACGAGGGCCAGTTGACCGTGCTCTCGAAGCGATGAAGGAAGACGGGGGATTGAAGAGAATGTCCGGGAGTCTGCTCGATTCCGGTGCCGTCATCGGCTGCCCGCACGGTGGCCGCGTCACCGCCGCCACGACACCCTCCGGCGGGGTGCGCATCGCGGGCGCCGCCATCGCCACGGCGGCACACAGCTACGTGGTCACCGGCTGCCCGCACACCGTCGACGGCGTGCCCACGCCGTGCGTCTCGGTCCGCTGGACCGCCGACGGCACCGGCATCACCGTCGACGGCGCGCCCGTGCTGCTCGACACCTCCGCGGCCCAGTGCTTCAGCGCGGCCTTCGTGCCGCAGGGACCGCCCGTCGTCCAGGCCGCGCAGCGAAAGGTCACCGTCCGATGAGCCGCCACACCAGCCGACGCCCGCGCAGCGACATCGCGTTCCCCTTCCGCGCCGACCGCCGGGGCCGCACCGCGCACGCCACCCACGGCGAGCACGTCCACGACCTCATCGAGCAGCTGCTGTTCACCAGCCCCGGCGAGCGCGTGATGCGCCCCGACTTCGGCTGCGGGCTCCTCGACCTGGTCTTCGCCCCGGCCGGCCCCGAACTCATCAGCACCCTCGAACTGTCCGTCCAGGCCTCGCTGCAGCGCTGGCTCGGCGACCTCATCGACGTGGAGTCCCTCGACATGGTCAGCGAGGACAACGTGGTCCGCGTGTACCTGTCGTACGCCGTACGCGCCACCGGCGCCCGGCGCGACGACGTGTTCGAAGGGAGGGCCGCCGTATGACGAGTACGACCACACCCCGCCGCGCCAAGGTGAGAGCCGCTCAGCTGGGCGGAGTCGACGCTGTCGAGGTGAGTGACGACGGGCTGCTGCTCACTGTCACCTTCCTCGGCAAGGCCCCGCACGGCCTCGGCCCCGAGAACGTCCGGATCGACGGGGGCCGCCGCATCACCGGGATCACCGCCGTCGACGTCAGCGTGGAACGCGAGGAGGACCCGGAGCTCGACGACCGGCTCTACGTCACCCTCGACCAGGCCGGCGACACCTCCCGCTACCGGCTCTCCCTCGTCGAGACCGACCCGTACGGACGGCCCGGCACAGAGCCGTATCGCGGCTTCGACCAGCGCTACCACACCGCTGGCTTCGCCTTCCGGCCCGACTGCCCGACTCCCTTCGACTGCAAGGAAGAAGAGCAGGAGACCCCGGACTTTCCGGCCGCGCCCGTCATCGACTACACGGCCCGCGACTACGACACCATCCGCAAGCTGCTCCTGGACCGGCTCGCGCTCACCACCCCCGACTGGGTCGAGCGCAACCCCGCCGACCTCGGCACGACCCTCGTCGAGCTGCTCGCCTACACCGGCGACCAGATCAGCTACCAGCAGGACGCGGTCGCCACCGAGGCGTACCTCGACACCGCGCGCCTCCGCGTCTCCGTACGCCGCCATGTCCGGCACATCGACTACGCGATGCACGACGGCTGCAACGCCCGCGCGTATGTCACCGTCGAGACCACGGGCGACCACACACTCGCCCCGGGCACCTACCGCTTCGCCTCCGTCGACGTCCGCACCCTCGACCCGCACGACCGGCCCGAGCCCGGCACGGTCATCGATGACGGCGACCTCGCCGACCTCGACGAGCGGGGCTCGGTGGAGGTCTTCGAACCCGTGGTGTCCGCCGACCCGCTGGAGCTGCGCCTCGCGCACAACGCGATCCGCCTGTGGACCTGGGGCGGCGAGGTGTGCTCCCTGCCGACGGGCGCCACCTCCGCAACCCTGCGCGACGAATGGGTGGACCCGGAGACCTGCCGCGAGCGCCGACTCGACCTGAAGCCGGGCGACGTACTGGTCCTGGAGGAGGTGAAGGGCCCGCGCACCGGCACCCCCGGCGACGCCGATCCCGCCCACCGCCAGGCCGTCCGCCTGACGTCCGTCACGCCCGCCCTCGACCGCATCGAGGACCAGCCGGTCCTGGAGGTCACCTGGGCCGCCGAGGAGGCACTGCGCCTCCCGTTCTGCCTCACCACGCGCGGCGGACGCGACTGCCTGCCCGTCGAGGACGTGACCCTCGCCCGCGGCAACGTCGTCCTCGCCGACCACGGCCGCACCCTCGACGGGCTCCCTGAGACGTTCACCGTGCCGTCCGTCCCCGCAGTCGTCGCCCCCTGCGACCCTCCCCCAGCCTCCGGCCGGGGGTACCCCCATCTCGCTTCGCTCGCCTTCGGCTGCTACGACCGCGACGAGGACAACGCCCCCGCGAGGCTCATCAACTCCCTTACGGACAAGGCGGAATCGGGTGAGGCCCTGACTCCCGACGACGTCCGCGAGCTGTTCGACGTCGTCGGCGAGGCCGCGACCACCCGCGCCGGACTCGGCCTGGAGCGTGCCGGGCAGCGGCACGAGCGCGTGGTGCCCGGAACGGCGTACGCCCAGGCCGCCACGCTCAGGACGCTGCTCGCGCAGTCCGTCTACCCGGGCATCGCGCCCCGCTTCCGCCCGGTCATCGGCCGTACATCCGTCACACAGGCGGTGCCGTTCCCGGTCCCGCGGACCGTCGCCGCCGGGCAGGCCGAGCGCATCGCGGCCATCCCGGCACGCATCCGGCAGCGGCTGGTCGAGCTGTGGCGCAGCGCCCGCGACCGCGACGGGCTCGACGAGGAGGAGATCGCCGAACTCACTGTGATCTACGGCCTGAAGGTGCTGGAGCGCCTGGAACTGAGCCGCCACCCGGTCCGCGCCCTGCGCGAGCTGCTGCACCGCAGCGACCGGTTGCTCGACGCCAAGCTGCGCCGTATCGAGGTCCTCACGGCCCGCGCCCGCGCCGGCACGGTCCTCGACGGGCACATCGCCTGGGAGATCGCGCACAGCTGGGGTCCGGCGTACGCGGCCGGGCTGCACCCCGACGAGCCGGTGCTCCGCGGCTCCGCGACCGCCGCCCTCACCCAGGATCCGCGCCGGGCCCTGCCCGCCGTACGCCTCCATGACGGTGACGGCACCTGGGGGCCGCGCCGCGACCTGCTCGACAGCACCTCCCGCGACCGGCACTTCGTCGGCGAGCTGGAGGACGACGGGCGCCTCGCCCTGCGCTTCGGCGACGGACGCCACGGCGCCAAGCCGACGCCCGGGTCCCGGCTCGCCCTGCGCTACCGGCTCGGCGGCGGCATCGCGGGCAATGTCGGCGCGGAGGCCATCAACCACCTCGTCGTCCGGGGCGACTGTGCGGCACCGGTCGCCGTGGTCCGCAACCCGCTGCCCGCCACCGGCGGCACGGAACCCGAACCCGTCGAACAGGCACGCCAGCTGGCCCCGCTCGATCTGCGCCGGACCCGGCTGCGCGCGGTCACCGCCGAGGACTACGCGGCCCTCGCGTCCGCCCTGCCGGGGGTGCAGCGGGCCGCCGCCGAGATCCGCTGGACCGGCAGCGGCGAGGAGGCGCACATCGCCGTCGACGCGCACGGCACCGGCGCCCCCACGGACGCTCTGCTCGCCTCGGTGGCCCAGTCCCTGGAGACGTACCGGCGCATCGGCCATGACCTGGTGGTCGGCCCGGCCCGCCTGGTGCCGCTGGACATCGCGCTGACCGTGTGCGCGAAACCGGGCCACCAGCACGGGCAGATCCTGGCCGAGCTGTACCGCGTCCTCGGCAGCGGCCGCCTGACCGGCGGACGGTTCGGCTTCTTCCACCCGGACGCGCTGACCTTCGGCGAACCGGTCCGGCTCAGCCGCCTGGTCGCGGTCGCCGCGGCCGTTCCCGGGGTCGAGAGCGTCCACGTCACGCGCCTGCGGCGGCTGTTCGACGAGGACCGAGGAGAGAGGGAGGACGGCGTGCTGCGGCTCGGCCCGCTGGAGATCGCCACCTGCGACAACGACCCCGACCGGCCGGAGAACGGCCGGCTGGCGATATCCCTGGGAGGTGACCGATGACCGCAAGCTGCTCCTGCGGCGGCGCGTGCGGCGGCCATGACGAGCGCCTCGCACCCGCCCCGCTCCACAACCCACCCGGCCGCACCGCGCTCGACTACCGCGTCGGCGAGTACGGCTCCTTCCTGGCTGCCCTGCTCGACCGGCTCGCCTCACCCGCGTACCCGGCGCTGAACAGGCTGACCGTCCGCACCCCCGACGACCCGGCGATCGGCCTGCTCGACGCCACCGCCGTCCTCGGCGACCTGCTCACCTTCCACTCCGAGCGGATCGCCGACGAGGCCTACATCCGTACCGCCGACGAGCACCGCTCTCTGGTACTGCTCGGGCGGCTCGTCGGGCACCGCCCGCGACCCGGCGTGGCGGCCACGACCCACCTCGCGTACACCCTCGAGCGCGATCCGCGCGCCGAAACCCTGTCCGTCCTGATTCCGCGCGGGGCGCGCAGCCACAGCGTGCCCGCGTCCGCCGACGAGGAGTCGCTGACCTTCGAGACGCGCCGGGACCTGACGGCCCGCTGGGACTTCAACGAGCTGAAGGTCCGCCGCCGCATGCCGTCGCTCGTCACCCCTCAGGACCTCGAGCGCCGCTCCGAGCTCTTCGTCGAGGGCACCGCGAACTCCCTCCAGACCGGCGACCAGTTGCTGTTCGTCTTCGGGGAGCGTGCGGGCGGCGAGCGCCGGCTGCTGCCCGTCGCGAAGGTACGGGTCGACCGGGACGACGAGATCACCGCGATCTCCCTGCCGAAGTCGGCCCCGCCGACGCTCAAGGAGCTCGTCGACGAGGTGCGGCGCTGGACCGCCGAGCCAGAGACACCGGGGGAGCCGGGCGACGAGCCCCCCACCCCGGAGGTCCCGGGCCCCCGACCGGTCAGCCGCCTGATCGAGGACTTCGACGACCAGGTCCTGGCCCCGCTGCGCGCGGACCTGGACGGGGTGAAGACTCCTGAACGGCTCGCGGCCCGCCTGGCGGAGCCCGTCGCGCGCCTCGGCGAGGCACAGGTGCTGGCCGCGGCGTATGAGGGCGTCGCGGCCTGGTTCGAGCAGCTGGAGGCGGTGCTCGCCGAACTCGCCGAGCGTGCAATGGAGTTGGCACCCGCACAGCCCGCCGAGCCGACGGAGTCGGTGGTGACGAAGGCGGACAAGGTCAGCACGGTCGAACCCCGTGAAGCCGCGCTCCAGGCTCTCGGGGCGGTCCTGCCAGCCCTGCGCAGCGCGGCCCCCGCCCCACGCGCCGGTACCCGCGCCCAGCGCCCCGGCACGGACACGGCCCGGCTGCTCTCCGCCCTCGACCCCGGTCTCCGGGGCCTCTACCCGGCCTGGCGCACGGCCGCCACCCCCGGCACACCGCAGCTCCTGCGCGAACTGCTCGCCATGCGGGTCAGCGCGGCGCCCTTCGGCGCCACGGCCCCGCTCAAGCCGGTCCAGGACGACCGGGGCAGGGTCATCCGCACCGCGGACTGGCCGCTCACAGGTGCGGTGCTGGCGAGCATGCGCGTGGTGTACGACACCGCGGGCAAGGTCCCTGTCCGCGCCGAGTTCCAGTACGTCGAGGGCAGCAGCTCCGACCAGCGCGCTGAGAACCTGCCCGTCACGCAGCCGGTCACGTTCCGGCTCGGCCCCGGCCAGGTGGACCTGTCCGTGCGCTCCGGCCAGGACCGCGACCTGAGCTGGCTCACCCTCCCCCACTCTCGAACTCGCTCGAGCGGGGGGACCCCCATCCCCACCGACTCGCAGGAGCCGGGGGTCACGGCCCGGCTGCACTCCGGACTGCCCGAGCGCACCCTGTTCGTGTCGCGGCCCGACGACGACGGAGTGGTCCACGTCGGCGTGCACAACGGCACGGCCGGGCAGGTCGCCCTGCGGCCCGGCACCAGCGAGCAGTTCACGCACGGCGAGTACGAGGTGAGCCTGAAGTACACGGTGGGCAGCACCGAGCCCAACGTCGAGGTCGTCATCGCGAGCAAGCCGGAGCCGGTCAACCGTCGCGTGCTGCAGCTCGACACCGTGCACGACGGCATCACGGTCGGCAGCTGGGTGGCGATCCAGCGCCCCGCCAAGGGAGCCGAGGGCGGCGTCCCCGGCGACGCCAAGCTCGCGTTCGTCACCACGCAGGTGGTCGCCGCGCGCACCGCCGCGTACACCGACTACGGCATCACCGGCCGCGGCACCGAGCTCACCCTCGCCGACCCGTGGCTGGACGAGTTCGACGTGTTGCTCTCGCACATCCGCGACACCACCGTGCAGGCGGCGGGCGAGCCACTGCGCCTGGCCGACGAGCCGCTCGGCGAGGACGTGCACGGCAACGAGATCGAACTCGACGAGCTGTACGACGGGCTGCGGCCCGGCCGCACCCTGATCGTCACCGGCGAGCGCAGCGACATCCCCGGCGCGACCGGCGTACGGGCCGCCGAGGTCACGGTGGTCGCCGCCGCCGACCCGGCCGTCGACCCCCAGCTGCCCGGCGACCACGTCCACACCCGGCTGACCCTGACCGCGGACCTCGCCCACCGCTACCGCCGCGACACCGTGCGGATCCTCGGCAACGTCGTCGAGGCCACCCACGGCGAGAGCCGGGAGGAGGCGATCGGCAGCGGCGACTCGGACCGCACCAACCAGACGTTCGCGCTCTGGCAGTCCCCGCTGACGTGGCTCGCCGACGACAACCCCCTCGGCGCCACGCCCGTGCTGGAGATCCGGGTCGACGGCGTGCTGTGGCACGAGGTCGACAGCCTCGCCGGGCGCGGCCCGATCGAGCGCGTCTACATCACGGGGACCACCGCCGACGGCCGGGCCACCGTGACCTTCGGCGACGGCGTCCACGGTGCGCGCCTGCCCACCGGCCACGAGAACGTCCGCGCCCGCTACCGCTTCGGCACCGGCAAGGCCGCCAACGTCTCCGCGGACCGCATCACTCAGCCCCTCACCCGGCCGCTCGGCGTCACCGGGGTCACCAACCCGCGCCCGGCCACGGGCGGCGCGGACGCGGACGGGCCCGCCCTGACCCGCCGTACGGTGCCGCTCGCCGTCTCGGCCCTGGACCGCCTGGTGTCCGCCTCCGACTACGAGGACTTCACCCGCTCCCGCGCCGGCATCGGCCGGGCAGCAGCGCGCGAACTCTTCGACGGGCGGCGACGCGTACTCCATGTGACCGTCGCGGGCACCGACGACGTGCCGATCGCTGACTCGGACACCCTGAACGCCCTGCGCGGCGCCCTCACCGAGTACGGCGACACGAACCTCCCGGTCCGCGTGGACGTGCGGGAGCTGGTCCTGCTGCTGATCGCCGCCAAGGTGAAGGTGGCCCCCGACCACACGTGGGAGATCGTCGAACCCCGCCTGCGCCAGGCTCTGCTGCGCAGACTCGGCTTCGAAGGCAGAGAGCTGGGGCAACCCGCCCGGCTCTCCGATGTCCTCGCCACCGCGCACTCGGTGCCCGGCGTCGACTACGTGGACGTCGACGTCTTCACCGGCGTCCCCGCGTCCGCCACCCCCGAGCAGCTCACCGAGCTGCTCACCCGCCCCGGTCCGCCGAAGGCGTCGGTCCCGGCGCACCCGGCGACGTACGACGAGAAGATCCACACCGTCCGCGCCGCGGACGGCGAGACGCTGTCGGCGGTCTGCGCCCATTACGGCATTCCGCTCGCCGAACTCCTGCGCCTCAACCCCGACATCACCGACACCCGGCGCCTGGCGAAGGGCCGGTCGGTGTTCGTCTTCCGCGGCATCCGCCCCGCCCAGCTCGGGCTGCTGTCTCCCAGGGCCGCGGACACCCTGATTCTGACGGAGGTCAAGTGATGTCCCCGGACGCCTCTTTGGAGATACCGGCCGCGGTGGCGCCGAGGGAGCCGGACGGCCTCGCCGAGCTCCTGCCCCGCTGGCACCGCCTGCGCGACGCCGAGGAGGGCGAGCCGCTGCGCGCGCTGCTCGCCGTCATCGCCGAGCAGCTCGACCGCGTCCGCGACGGCGTCCAGCAGGGCTACGAGGACCTGTTCGTGGAGACCGCGGCGCCCTGGGTGCTGCCGTACCTCGGCGACCTCGTCGGCTACCGCACCCTGCCCGGCTACGAACGGGTCCTCACCACCGGCCTGCACGGTGGCGGCCGGGCCGCGCTCGCCGAGGCCGTCGCCCCGCGCCGCGACGTGGCCGCCACCGTCGCGGCCCGACGCCGCAAGGGCACCCTCCACCTCCTGGAGGAACTCTCCGAACAGGTGGCGGGCTGGCCCGCGCGCGCCGTCGAGCTGTCCCGGCACGTCGCGCACACCCAGCCCGTGAAGCTGTACGGGACCGGGGGCGCCCACCGCGGCGCACGGGGCCGGCTCGTCGACCTCCGCGACGGCTCCGCGCTCGCCCTCGCGGGCGGCCCCTTCGGCGAGACGGCCCACACGGTCGACGTCCGCCGTGCCGACTCCCGTCACCGGCAGGGTGGCTGGACCCCGGCCGGTGTCGGGCTCTTCGTGTGGCGCCTGAAGGCGTACTCCCTCACGCAGTCCCCGGCGTACTGCATCGACCGCGCCCGCAACCTGTACACCTTCTCCATCCTCGGCAACGACACCCCCCTGGTCACCAAGCCCGTCCCGGAGCCGTCGCCCCCACACATCGCCACCGTCGACAACGTCCCCGCGTTCATCAGCCGCCGCCTGCTCCACGACCGGCTCGCCGACTACTACGGCCCCGGCAAGAGCTTCGTCATCCGGCGCGACGGCGAGGACAAGCCCGTACCGCCCTCCGACATCGTGGTCGCCGACCTGTCCGACTGGCACTACCGGCCGAAGCGCGGCCAGGTGGCCGTCGACCCGGAACTCGGGCGGATCGCGTTCGGCTCCCGGTCCGCGCCCCGGCAGGGAGTGTGGGTGGACTACCACTACGCGTACGGCGCCGACATGGGCGGCGGCGAGTACGAGCGCGACCGCGAGCCACGGCCGGACGCAGCGGTCTACCGGGTCGGTCCCGGAGAGCCGTACCGGCAGATCATGGACGCCTACCGGGCCTGGCAGCACGATCGCCGCGCCGACCGTACCGGCCCCGCGGGCATCATCGAGATCACGCACAGCGGCGCCTACCAGGAGCAGCTGGACTTCGACCTCGACCCGGGCGACCGCCTCGAACTCCGGGCGGCCGAAGGCACACGGCCGGTGATCCGCCTGCTCGACTGGTACAGCAACCGCCCGGACGCCCTCAACATCCGCGCGGTGTCCGGCGACTGCGCTCCGCACGAGCGGCCCCGCGTCGTCCTCGACGGGCTCCTCGTCGCCGGGCGCGGCATCAACGTCACCGGCCCGATCGACGCCGTCGTCGTACGCCACAGCACGCTGGTGCCCGGCTGGTCCCTGGAGCCCGAGTGCGAGCCGCACTCACCCGACGAGCCCAGCATCGTCCTGGAGCGCACCACCGCGTGTCTGCAGATCGAGCACAGTATCCTCGGCACCATCGAGGTCATCGGCGACGAGATCGCCGACGACCCGCTCGACATCCACCTCCGCGACAGCATCCTCGACGCCACCGGCACCGACCGCGAGGCCCTGTCCGCCCCGGACTGCCGTCACGCCCACGCCGTACTGCACGCGCACCGCACCACCGTCATCGGCGAGGTCCACACCCACGCCGTGCAGATCGCGGAGAACTCGGTCTTCACCGGCCGGCTCCACGTGGCCCGGCGCGGCATCGGCTGCCTGCGGTACTCGTATGTCCCCACCGGCTCGCGCACCCCGCGACGGCACCGCTGTCGGCCCGATCTCACCCCGGGCGTACGGCCGTTGTTCGCCGCCGTGCGCTACGGCACGCCCTGGTACGGGCAGTTGGCCGACCGCTGCCCCGAGGAGATCCGGCGCGGATCCGACGACGGCGCCGAGATGGGCGCCTTCCATGACCTGTACCGGCCGCAGCGCGAGGACGGTCTGCGCGCGCGGCTCGCGGAGTACACGCCCGCGGGCACGGACGCCGGGATCTTCTACGTGACCTGAGCAGTGCCGCCGTACGACTCACCCGCACATTCCTGAACCAGGGGGATCCCCTTCATGCACGCTGACCTCTCCCGCTCCACGTTCCGCCCGGAGCGGCACTACTCCGCGGTCATCGCCCAGCAGGGCCGTGTCCAGCTCGACGCCGACGTCAACGAGCAGACCGCGATCCAGCTCCACCAGCTGCGCACCCTCACCGCGGACCTGATCGGACCGCACGGCGGGCCGCGTGACGCCGCGGGGTTCCGCATCGAGTACGTGGGCGGCAAGCACGACATCGACACGCTGTACATCCACGGCGGCCGCTACTACGTCGACGGCATCCTGTGCGATGCCGACCGCCCCGCGCCCGGCACCGCTGTACCGGACGAGGGCGCGGACGAGCAGGAGCAGGACTCCGCGGAGCCGCCCGCGTACTGGACCTACTGGGATCAGCCCGACGGTTTCCGCGACCCGGAGAAGCCCGGCGACCGGCTGCCCTCGCCCGCCCAGTCGCCCTTCCTCGTCTATCTGAAGGTGTGGGAGCGGGCGGTCTCCGCGGCCGAGGACCCGGCGCTGCGCGAGGTCGCGCTCGGCGCGGCACTGCCCGACACCGCCGTCCGCGCGAAGGTCGTCTGGCAGGCACTGCCGCTCTCCCTGGCCGAGCTGGAGATCGAGGACACCGACCCGTCGAAGGAGGTGGTCCGCGCCGCCTTCGGCCGCTGGGCGCAGCGCCAGGCCGCGCCCTCGGCCCGGCTCGCCGCGCGCAGCGAGCGGCCCGACCACGCGGACGAGGACCCCTGCCTGGTCAAGCCGGACGCCCGCTACCGCGGCCCGGAGAACCAGCTCTACCGGGTGGAGGTCCACGCGGGCGGCGACGCGAAGAACGCCACGTTCAAGTGGTCCCGCGAGAACGGCTCCGTCGTCTTCCCCGTCGACGGACTCGACGGCACCTGGGTGGAGCTGGCGTCCCTGGGGTACGACGACAAGCTGGACCTGGACGTCGGCGACCACGTGGAGTTCACCGACACCGCGTACGCCTCGCGCCTCGAACCCCTGCCGCTGCTGAGGGTCGAGGAGCTGGACCTGCCGGGCCACCGGGTCCGCCTGTCCGCCGAGCCCGACCCGGGCGTCGAGCGGCTGCCGCACCTCCACCCGCTTCTGCGCCGCTGGGACCACCACGAGGGCCCCAAGCGGCAGGGCCGCACCGCCGCCCTCCGCAACGGGGCGGTTCCCGTCACGGAGGGGGAGTGGCTGCCCATCGAGGACGGCATAGAGGTGTACTTCGCCAAGGGCGGCACGTACCGCACGGGCGACCACTGGATCATCCCCGCCCGCACCGCGACCGGCGGCGTGGAATGGCCGACGGACCCCGCGCGCCGCCCCCTGCTGCAGGCGCCCTCCGGCATTGCCCGCCACTTCGCTCCGCTGGCCCTGGTCAAGGGCGAGGGCGGCGCCGTCGACCTGCGTCTGGGCTTCGGGCCGCTGGCCAGCAGCATCCCGGCGGCGGACGAGGCGAGCCTCGCGGCCGAGGCACAGGCGGGCAGGGAGGAGCGGGCGGCGGAGGCCGGCCTCTCCGTGGACGGCTCGGGGACCACGGCAGAGACCGACGCCGCCGCGGAAGGAGACAAGTAGATGGCCAAGCCGCTGAGCGCATCGAAGATGGTGGAGATACTCCGGGCGGAGGGCCTCACGGTCCACGAAGTACGTAACTGGCGTACCCACAACCGCAACACCAAGGGTCCCTGGGGCCCGCTCAACGGCGTGATGATCCACCACACCGTCACCTCGGGCACCGAGACCTCCGTGAACATCTGCTACAACGGCTACTCGGGCCTGCCGGGCCCGCTGTGCCACGGCGTCATCGACAAGGAGGGCCACGTCCACCTCGTCGGCAACGGCCGCGCCAACCACGCTGGCCTCGGCGACGGCGACGTCTTGCGGGCCGTGATCAACGAGACGAAGCTGCCACCCGACAACGAGGCCGACACCGACGGCAACGCCCGTTTCTACGGCTTCGAGTGCATCAACCTCGGCGACGGCAAGGACCCCTGGCCGGAGGCGCAGAAGGAGGCCATCGAGAAGGTCGCCGCCGCGATCTGCCGCCACCACGGGTGGAGCGAGCGTTCCGTCATCGGCCACAAGGAGTGGCAGCCGGGCAAGCAGGACCCCCGCGGCTTCACGATGGACGGCATGCGGGCGCGCATCGCCCAGCGGTTGAAGGGCGGCGGTGGCGGCACGGCGCCCGCCCCCGACCCGGAGCCCGCACCCAAGCCGTCGTACGAGCCGTACCCGGGCACCGGGTTCTTCCACATCGGTCAGCGCTCCCCGGTCATCACCGCCATGGGACGCCGTCTGGTGGCCGAGGGCTGCGGCCGCTACGAGCAGGGGCCGAGCCCCGACTGGACCGAGGCCGACCGCAGGTCCTACGCGGCCTGGCAGCAGAAGCTGGGCTTCAAGGGCAAGGACGCGGACGGCGTCCCCGGCAAGGTCAGCTGGGACAAGCTGAAGGTGCCTGCCTCAGGGAAGTGAACGGGCGGTCGGCCCTTTCCGGCTCCTCCACCCGGAACATCCGGAGGGGTGTTCCGGGTGGCGTTGTGAAAGCTGCGGCGTGATGCGAGACCCAAGGACGCGCTGCGTCGACAGGTGATGCTGTAATCCGCTTGCCCTGCCCAGGAGTTGACGTCGACCATGGCGCATGGGCTTCCCCAACTTTCCTGGCAAACACGCACTGCCGGCTCTCTTCCAGCCGCACGACACCTTGCGCCACTCCCTTCGGCGGCAAGTCGTGCCGGAAGGCGTCGTGATGATGTACAGCACCAGTCTTCAGCGTGAGGTGCTCGAGCGTTACGAATCACAGCGTGTTGAGGCATTCTTCGGCGACTTCCATGTCGTGGAGGTGGCGGGGACGCAAGTCGGTCTGCTGAGCAGATTCGGCATTGGCGGCCCGGCTGCCGCGTCCGTACTGGAAGAGGCCATCGCCGCGGGCGCACGGCGCGTGGTGAGCATCGGTGGGGCCGGCGGGCTCTGTGTCGGCCAGGTACCGGGCGACTTGGTGGTCTGTGACCGGGCGGTGCGGGACGAAGGCGTCTCCCATCACTACCTGGAGTCGCAACGCTACGTACGGCCGGACATGGAGCTGACGACTCGGCTGATCGACGCGCTCAAGGAACGCGGCCGCCGGGTCCAGATCGGCGGTACGTGGACGACCGACGCGATCTATCGCGAGACTCGCGAAGAGGTGCTCTCGTATCGGGACGAAGGTGTGCTCACCGTCGAAATGGAGGCCGCGTCCCTGGCGGCAGTCGCGCAGTACCGAGGCATAGCCTTCGCGACCGGCGTCGTCGTGATGGACTCACTGGCCGAGGAATCGTGGGAGCCCCAAGGGCTGAAGGACGCGGCCGCGCACAAGGCACTGAATGATCTGTTCGACGCCGCAGCCGCCGTACTTGCCGTCGGCTGAACCCGTAGTGCATCCGCAGCTCCATCGTGTGGCGGGTCGGCACCGTCGACCAGGAAACACAACTGGCCCCATGCGAGAGCAAATCCACTCGCCGCGCTTGTGCGTTCACCACTAACGTGCGCGGCGTGATGACGGCTGACGACGTACTGTCCATCCTCGCCGTGCTGCGGAACGCGGGCCTCGACATCTGGATCGGCGGTGGCTGGGGCATCGACGCGTTGGTCGGTGAGCAGACCCGCCCGCACCGCGACCTGGACCTGATGCACCGGAAGAACCAGGAACCGGCCGTCGTGGCGGCTCTCGCGGATGCCGGATTCGTCGAGACTCTCGACCGGCGCCCCGTGCGGTTCGTCGTCACCGACCCACTCGGCAGAGAGATCGATCTGCACCCTCTGGTCTTCGCCGGGGACGGATCCGCCGTGCAGGCATCGCCCGACCCTGAGCACCCGTTCGCCTATCCCGCCTCCTGCTTCGTCACCGGCAAGGTCCAGGGGACCACGGTCCCATGCCTTTCGCCCGAGCAGCAGGTCTACTTCCATCAGGGGTACGATCCGGCCGACCACGACCGTCACGACATGGCCCAACTCCGGCAGGCATTCGGCGTAGCCACCCACTTCTGACCGGCTCTTGGGCGACCGGTAGAGGCCCCGGACTGCGATGCCGGCTCAGTGGGCGGGTTTCTGCCAGCTCAGCGAGTACCGACGGAGCACATGCCGGCGATAGCGCACACCAGGCAGCAGCCGTTTCGCCGCGGCCCGCACTTGCCCATAGCTCATCTGCGGATCGGCGACCGGCATGCCCTCCGGACCACGTGCACGGCGCAGCACCTTCGTGATCCGCACGACCGGAGCAGCCGCGATCAGCGCAGCCCACTCCGCTGGGCTCGTTTCGCGGGCCAGGCCGACCACTACCAGCGTGCCGCCGGGCCGCAGCAGATCACGCATCCGGGTGAGGGCCGCCTCGAAGTCCATGTGGTGGACGGTGGTCACGGAGCAGATGAAGTCGTAGCCGGCGACGTGGAGATCGGCAGCGAGGAAGTCGCCCTCGATGAAAGTGAGATCCTGGTACTCGGCAACGAACTCAAGGGCGAGGGTGATCATCTCCGGCGACTTGTCGATGCCGGTGACGCGCTTCGCCCGCCCCGCAAGCTTGCGCGCCAACAACCCATCCCCGCAGCCGACGTCCAGCGCATCGCCGCACCCTTCGGGGACAGCGCGCAGGATGCCCGGATGCCGCGCGACATTGGTGTTCCAGTACGGCTTCAAGTCAAGCTGACGCATCGGATCATCGTACGAGCCGGGCCGGGCCGGGAGCGTACGTCGCATCCACGCGGTGAGGTGGTGGCAGCCGCCGGCCGAGTCGGGTGCTGGGCGGTCGCACGGCACACCGGCGGTCAGATTCAGCGGGAATTGCGCCGACCTCAGCTGTCCCACCGCGGGAAGCGTGGGCCGACATGCCGGGCATTGGCGTAATGATCCACTTGGACGTGCTCGGCAGGCCACGTTGTGGAGAGGAAGCGGCTGGGGTTGTAGCAGGGAGGAGGTGGCGAACGGGGCGATGGGTGAGGAGATCATGGACCGGTCGGAGGGTTTCGGTGAGCGGCTGCTCGGCCTGCTGCTGGACAAGGCGCGGCTGTTGCCGCCGCAGCTGATCGCCCCGCTGATCGCTGAGGGGGTGGCCCGGATCGGCGGTCGTGATGTCTCCATCCTGCTGCAGGATTACGCGCAGGAGCTGCTGGTGCCGCTGCCCGGCAGGAGGCTGCTCGTGGGCCAGCCCGAGTCGGTGGCCGACTCTCCCGCCGGCCGGGCCTTTCTGCGCGGGGATGTCGTCGAGGTGGCGCAGCCCCGTGGCGTTCGGGTGTATCTGCCGCTGCTGGACGGCAGCGACCAGGTGGGTGTGATGGCCCTGACGCTGGACTCCGTAGGCGACGACGACCGGCGCCTGCTGGGCAGGCTCGCCGGCCTGGTCGCCGACATGCTGGTCACGAAGAACGCCTACACGGACCAGTTCTTCCAGGCCCGGCGTCGGGAGCCGATGAGTGTGTCCGCGGAGATCCAGTGGAGCCTGCTGCCGCCGCTCACGATGTCCGTGCCGCAGGTCGTGGTGGCCGGCGTCCTGGAGCCCGCCTACCGTGTCGCCGGCGACAGCTTCGACTACGCCCTCAACGACAACATCCTGCACATCGCCGTGATCGACGCGATGGGCCATGGCCTGGACGCCGCCGCCATGGCGACCATTGCCATCGGCGCCTACCGGCATGCCCGGCGCGTGTTCGTCAGCCTGGCCGAGAAGTACGTGTTCATGGACGATGCCGTCTCCCAGCAGTTCGGGCCCGACCACTTCGTCACGGCGCAGCTGATGCACATGAACATCGCCACCGGTGGGCTGGAGCTGGTCAACGCGGGTCACCCCGCGCCGCTGCTGATCCGCGATGGGCGGGTCGTGCGGCAGCTGGAGAGCGCGACGACGTTGCCCGTCGGCTTCGGCGGTGAGATGCCGCGGGTCAGAGAGCACGTGCTCCAGCGGGGCGACCGGGTGCTGTGCTACACCGACGGCATCATCGAGGAACGCGTAGCAGGCGGGGAGCCGTTCGGTGAGGAACGCCTCATCCGCTGCGTCAACCGCCTGGGTGAGGAGCCGTCAGAGGGAGTGCGGGCGGATCTGCGCAGGCTCTCCCACACTCTGAAGAGGGAACGGGGTGGGCGCACCAGCGATGACGCCACCCTTTTCATGGTCGAGTGGCGCGGGGGTGCCGCCGACCACCTCGCGGTTCTTGACTGAGCGCCCCGAGGCCAGCCGCGTGCGAACTGGGCAGCGCCGCCCGCGTGGGCGACGGCCGCCCCTCTGAGCTTGGCCGGCTGCGGTCACACGGTGCGCCAGCTGATGCCCCGGCCGTTGGCCTGCGCGGGGCATCGGCCCTGGCGAGCTGGGTGCCGGTGATGGTGACCCGAATGTGACGACAGGTCCTAGTCCCCCTGGGGGACGGTGAGGTGGGCTTCGACGGCGACGACACCGTCGATGCCCTGGCACAGGCCCACGATCACCGGGACGAGACGCGGTTGCGGGACGTGACCCTGCAGGGTGATGGCACCGTCGCGGACCTCGACGGCGACGGTGCCCTCTTCCAGGCCGAGGATGCGCCCAAGGACGTCCTGCTCGATCTCGCCACGGATCTCGGCGTCGGTGCGGATGAACGTGTCGAGCAGGTCGCTGCGGCTGACGATGCCGGTGAGGAGCCCGTCGTCGCCGACCACCGGGAGCTGCTTGACGTGCCGCCTGCGGAGTTCCCGCGCGGCCCGGGGGATCGTCCAGTCGGCGTGGGCGGTGAAAGCGGGGCTGCTCATGAGTGCGCCCGCGGTCCGGGCCCGGGCCTTGCTCCAGGCGCGTTCGTCGTTCCCGTCACGCCCCTGTGGATCGGGCATGCCGGTCTCGTGCCGGAGGACGTCGGACGAGGTCACGACGCCGACGGGCGCGCCGTCGTCGTCGACGACCGGGGCAGCGGCGATGTCGTTTGCATCAAGCAGAGCGGCGATCTCGTGGGACGGTGTGTCGGGACGGAGGGTGATGACCTCCTCGGTCATCACGTCACCGACCGTGCGGCGCTGCAGCATGTGCATCGGCCTCCTGCGTTTCGCGACGGGGCGGCGTGCCGGCATCCGCGGCGGCCCTGCCGGCTCGTCCACGCCGTCTCCACTTACCCATGACAGCACCGCCCCGCTCCGGCGACCAGTGACGTTCGGCCTGGCGGGGGAGGGCCGGTGGTGCACGACCAGGAGTGCGGCAGAGCAGCACGCGGCGATGTCAGCTGCGCTGGGGGCCCGCCACCAACAGGGCGCGGGACGTCGTTTCGCTGCACCAGTGTCCGGTGCTCAGCCGCACTGGCCCCGCTGCCTGACGATTCGCACACCTGCAAGCTCATCGTCCCCGACCCCTTGAGACGGGCCCGGACCCTTGACTTCGCGGCATCGGTCGCTGGACAGAAGGACCTGCTTTCTCCCCAGACACCCGGAGCGCACCCTGATCGATAGATCAACGGCTTCTGAGAGACTTCAGTACTAGTCTGATGCCCCTGAACAACTTTTCGAAGCAAGGCACATGGAAAAGGTGACCGGTGATGTCGCTGAGCCCCGGCGATCTGGAGTCCATAGGCGGCTATGCGCTGGTCGACCGGCTCGGTAGTGGCGGCATGGGCGTCGTCTATCTGGGCCACTCGGCCTCGGGACGGCGGGTCGCGGTCAAGGTCGTGCACGCGCAGTACGCGCAGGACGAGGAGTTCCGGACACGCTTCAGACAGGAGGTCGCGGCGGTCCGCCGCGTGAGCGGGGCATTCACGGCCCCTGTGGTGGACGCCGATCCCGACGCCGAACAGCCGTGGATGGCGACACTCTATGTGCCGGGCCGCACGCTGTCGGACGTCGTGGCCCAGGCCGGCCCGCTGCGCGGACGCGAATTGCGCGTACTCGCGCTGGGCCTAGTCGAGGCGCTGCGGGACATCCACCGGGTGGGCGTGGTGCACCGTGATCTGAAGCCGAGCAACGTCTTGATGGCCGAGGATGGCCCCCGCGTCATCGACTTCGGCATCTCGCACGCCGTGGACAACGAGGCCCTCACCGTGACCGGGCGGCTGATCGGCACCCCGCCCTTCATGTCTCCGGAGCAGTTCACCGCGCCGCGGGATGTCACCGCGGCCTCGGACATCTTCTCGCTGGGGTCGCTGCTGGTGTACGCGGCCACCGGCAACCGCCCGTTCGACGGGAGCAGCCCGTACTTGACCGGCTATCAGGTGATGTACGAGGCGCCGGTCCTGGACGGAGTCGCCGAACCGCTCCGGAGCATCGCCGAACGCTGCCTGGACAAGGACCCGGGCGCCCGGCCCGAACTCGCCGAACTGCACCATATGCTCCAGACGCTGCCGGATTCTCCCGCGCCGGCCGCGCCGGGAGTGGCCGACTCGGCGGAAACCAGCCGTCAGGTATCCCGACGGCGCTCCGCTCCACGAGGCATGGCCGCCGCCGGAAGGAAGGGCGGAACGGACACGACTCGAAGCGGTCACGGACGTCGAGGGCGGATCGTCCTCGTCAGCGTGGCTGCGGCCCTGGCCGTCACCGGGCTGAGCATCACGGCACTGAGAACCGGGTCGGACCAGAACGACACATCCAAGTCGCCCAGCGCGTCCGCGTCTGCCTCCGCGTCCGCGTCTGCCCCCACGGTGACGCTACCGCCGAAGCATGTGAGGTGGGACTACCAGATCGGCGGCGCGTATGCCCTGCCGACCGGTGTGCAGGTGGTCAGTCGCAGCCATGAGGACACGCCCGCACGGGGGGTGTACAACATCTGCAATATCAACGCTTTCCAGGCGCAGGAGGGCGAGGAGGGGGAGTGGGACTCCGACCTGCTGCTCCGTGACGCCAACGGGGACGTCGTCTATGACAAGGACTGGAACGAGGCGGTCCTGGACATCCGCACGGACGTCAAGCGGCAGCGGATCGCCGCCAAGTTGAACACCTGGATCGACGAGTGCGCGACCAGGGGCTACAAGGCTGTCGAGCCTGACAACTACGACACCTTCACCCGCTTCCCGAAATACCTCTCGGCCAACGAGGCCAAGGCGCTCATGAAACTGCTGTCGGTGCACGCCCATGAGAAGCGCCTGGCCATCGCCCAGAAGAACACCGTTGAGCTCGCGCCCGACCGTGCGTCCGTGGGCCTGGACTTCGCCGTGGTGGAGGAGTGTGGCCAGTGGAATGAGTGCGGCGAGTTCGCAGAGGCGTTCGACAACAACGTGCTCGTCGTCGAGTACACGGCGAAGGGCCTGTCGCAAGCGTGCTCCGGCTGGAGCAGCACGCTGAGTATCGTCCGCCGCGACCAGTCAGTCGTGCCCAAGGGCGCGAGCGGCTACCTCCGCCAGACCTGCTGACGCCAGACCGCGAGCCGAAGCTCACCGCGCGGAGCGGGGTGCGGCCTTGTCGGTCGGCTGGGGGTGCGTGAAGCCGTCTGCCAGGAGCAGTTGCTGGGTACGCCGGTAGTGCTCGGCCAGCAGTTCGGCGGCGAGGTCTGCATCCCGGGCCACTGCGGCTTCCATGATCGCCAGGTGTTCGCCGGCGACGTCGCGCTTGGCTGTCAGCTTGGCGGCGGCCGGTCCCGACCAGCGCCGGTAGAGCTCGGTGGCGTCGCGCAGGGCGTGACAGAAGTCGAGTAGAAGGGGTACCTGGCAGGCGCTGATCAGCGCCTCGTGGAACGCTGAGTGCGCCGCTGCCCATTCCTCGCCGGTGCAGTCCGGATCGGTGGCGTCACGCAGTGGCGTGCGCGCCAGACGGTGGTGGGCCGAGACGACCTCGCTCTCCCAGGACAGATCCCCGCGCTCGACGGCCAGTCGTACCGCCCTGGTCTCCAGGTCGACCCGGACCAGGGTCAGGTCGCTGAGCTCCTCGGGGGAGATGGTGACCACGCTGAAGCCCTGGCCCCCGCGCGCGGTCACGAGCTTCTGCTCGGCCAGCTTCGTCAGCGCCTCCCGGATGACCCCGAGGCTGACCCCGAACCGTTCCCGCAGCTCGGCGGGACTGAGCTTGTCTCCCGGGTGGAACCGCCCGGCCAGGATGTCGCCGCGGATGCGCCGGTAGATGTCCTCGTTCAGTGTCACCGCTGTGCCGCGCTTCGCCATGCGCTCAGTCTAGCCGGAGACGACTGTAGAACTTTAAAACGTTTCCCCGTTGACGAATCGATTCTTATCTTCTAAAAACGATCCCGTAAGCGATGACGTAAGTGACGACGTACTACGGAGGCAGCGATGCGCTTGGTCACCTTCCGCCACGACGGGCATACAGGTTTCGGACGGCTCACCGAGGACGGTGGCGCCCTCGTCGACTGCGGTCCCCTGCTGGGCGGCGAGCTCGGCTCGGTGCGCGATGTTCTGGCGGCGGGGGCGCTGGAGCGGGTCCGGGCCGTGACGGAAGGCCGCAGTGGCGATGTGAAGCTTGCCGACGTCGAGCTGCTGCCGCCGGTCCCGGACCCGGCGAAGATCCTGTGTGCCGGTGTCAACTACCGCACCCACCGCGAGGAGACCTCGCGTCCGGAGACCGCCTTCCCGACGGTCTTCCCGCGGTACGCCGACTCCCAGGTCGGCCATGAACAGCCGCTGGTGCGGCCGGCCGAGACGGAGGCCTTCGACTACGAGGGCGAGCTCGCCGTCGTCATCGGCAAGGGCGGGCGGCGCATCCGGGCCGAGGACGCCTTCGCGCACATCGCCGGCTACTCCTGCTACCAGGACGGTAGCGCCCGGGACTGGCAGCGGCACTCCGGTCAGTGGGTGACGGGGAAGACCTTCCCCGGCACGGGCGGCTTCGGGCCCGCGCTGGTGACCGCGGACGAGGTGGACGACGTCTCGGATCTGCACCTGGTGTCCCGGGTGAACGGAGAGGTCCGTCAGTCGGCGTCCGTCGCCGACCTGATCTTCTCCATCCCGGAACTGCTCGCCTACATCTCCACGTTCACCCCGCTGGCCGCCGGCGACGTCATCGTCACCGGCACCCCGGGCGGTGTCGGCCTGTTCCGCGAGCCGCCGGTGTTCCTGCAGCCCGGCGACGTGGTGGAGGTCGAGATCTCCGGGATCGGGACGCTGCGCAACCCGGTTGTCGGGGAAGGCTGAGCCGGGTGGCCCGCACGTACTTCGTAGGGTGCGCCCGGCCGGTGCGGTGTGACGAGCTTGTGGCCGTCGCGGTAGTAGGGGCCGGGACGTCGCAGGGCCGAGTCCGAGCTCGACAGAGAGGGTCATGCGGCCGACGCTCCCAGGGCTCGCGTCGGGACGGGGTCGGGTGCGGCGGCCAGGAGCGCCGCGGTGTAGGGGTGCTGCGGGGACTCGCACAGCTTGTCCGCGGGTCCCGTCTCGACGATCCGCCCGCGGTGCATGACCGCGATACGGTGGCTGACCTGCCGTACGACGGCCAGGTCGTGGGCGATGAACAGCAGGGCGAGGCCGAGGTCGCGCTGCAGGTCGGACAGCAGGTTGACGATCTGCGCCTGAACCGAGACGTCGAGTGCGGAAACGGGCTCGTCGCAGATCAGGACCGAGGGCTCGGGGGCCAGGGCGCGGGCGATGCCGATGCGCTGGCGCTGGCCGCCGGAGAAGGACCGGGGGAGGCGGTGGGCCGCCTCCGGGTCGAGGCCGACGAGCTCCAGGAGTTCGGCGACCCGCTGCTCGCGGCCGGCCCGGTCCCGGTGGATGCCGTGGACGAGGAGGGGCTCGCCGACGATGTCGCCCACCGTCATGCGCGGGTTGAGGGAGGCGTACGGGTCCTGGAAGACCATCTGCACCTGGCGGCGCACGGCCCGCAGGGCGGTACGGGAGGGGCGTGTCACGTCCTCGCCGCGCAGGCTGAGCGTGCCGCCGTCGGCCGGGTGCACGTGGGCGAGGACCCGGGCCAGGGTGGACTTGCCCGAGCCGGACTCGCCGACGACCCCGAGGGTTTCACCGGCGTGCAGACGCAGCGAGACATCGTCGACAGCGACCAGCGGATCGCGGCGGCCCGCCCTGCCGCGCCCCTTGAACTCCTTGCGCAGGCCGGACGCCTCCAGCAACAGGCCTGCCGCGGGCAAGCCATCCACAGGGCCGGGCTCGGCCTCGACGCGCGCCGACACGGTCGCACGGGGCGACACGGCACGCACAGGCGACAGTGATGCCGTGGCATCCAGCCGGTCCGGGTGCCAGCACGCCACCCGGCTGCCGTCCCCGGCCGCCTCCAGTACCGGCTTCGAGCGCACGCACTGCTCGTCGGCGAGCGCGCACCGCGCCGCGAACGCGCAGCCGGCCAGCGGCAGCGACAGGTCGGGCGGGGAGCCGGGGATGCCGGTGAGGCGGGTGCCGGAGGGCGAGGACAGGCGGGGCACGGCGGCGAGGAGTCCCGCGGTGTACGGGTGGCGGGGGCGGGTGAGGACCTCGGCCGTGGGGCCGTCCTCGACGACCGTCCCGCCGTACATGACCAGGACGCGGGCGCAGGTGCGGGCGACGACGCCCATGTTGTGGGTGATGAGGACCAGCGCTGTGCCGGTCTCCTCGTTGAGCTTCGTCAGCAGCTGCAGGATCTGCTCCTGCACCGTCGCGTCGAGCGCGGTGGTCGGTTCGTCGGCCAGCAGGACGTCCGGCCCGCCCGCCAGTGCCATCGCGATGAGGATGCGCTGGCGCTGGCCGCCGGAGAACTGGTGCGGATGGTCGTCCAGGCGGCGCCGCGGGTCGGGGATGCCGACCAGGTCCAGCAGCTCTTCGGCGCGGGCCCGGCGGGCGGCGCGGTCGCCCTGGCTGTGGGCGCGCAGCACCTCGTCCAGCTGGCTGCGGATCGACAGGACGGGGTTGAGGGAGGTCATCGGGTCCTGGAAGATCATCCCGATCCGGGCTCCGCGCACAGCGCGCAACTCGTCCTCGTGCGCGGCGGTCAGATCGGTGTCTGCCAGGCGTATCGAGCCGGCGGTGATCCGGCCGGTGCCCGGCAGCATGCGCATCAGCGCCAGCGCGGTGGTCGACTTCCCGGAGCCGGACTCGCCGACCACGGCGAGGGTCTCACCGCGCCGCAGAGTGAAGTTCACATCGCGTACGGCATGCACGGAGGCTTGGCCGGGCGCGGCGAAGTCGACACTGAGGCCGCGTACCTCCAGCAGAGGGGGTGTCATCGACGGATCTCCCGGTTCAGGGCCTCGGACAGCAGCGACAGACCGAGGACGAGCAAGGTGACGGTGAGCAGAGGGCCGGCGGCGAAGTGCGAGGCCTGGGCGAGGTAGGGCAGTGCCTGACTGAGCATGCTGCCGAGCGTCGGCTCGGGCGGTCGGACGCCGACGCCGAGGAAGCTCATCGCCCCCTCGATGAAGACCGCCACCGTGAGGGAGACGGCGATCTGTACCACCAGCGGGTCGGCGCAGTTGGGCAGGATGTGCCGGATCAGCAGCCGGGCCCGGCCGGTACCGCCGACCCGCGCGGCCACCGCGTACTCCCGTTCGCGCTGGATGAGGATCCCGGCACGCAGCTGCCGTCCGAAGACCGGCACCTCGGCGAGCGCGATCACGACGATCACCGGCAGCCGGCCCGGCCCCAGTACGGCCGTGATGGCGAGTGCCAGGATCAGGCCCGGAAAGGCCAGCACCAGGTCGAAGAGCCGCTGTACCGCCGTGTCCAGGACCGGGTGCACCGCGGCGAGCAACGCGAACGCGCAGCCCAGCAGGGCGCCCAGCGGAACGGCGAGCGCGATCACCGCCAGATCCGTACGGATGCCGTACAGCACCCGGCTCAGCAGATCCCGGCCCAGATCGTCGGTGCCCAGGAGATGCCCCGGGCTGCCGGGGGCCAGGAGTGCCCCGCCGCTCTGGGCGGTCGGGCTCTGGGCGCTGAGCAGCGGTGCGAGCAGCCCGGCGAGGACGACCAGGCCGACCAGGGCCAGTCCGACGCGGCCGCGTACGGTGCCGAGGGCGGCGAGGTATGGGTGGCGCGGCCGGCGGGAGGCCCCGGCGGGCCGCTTCCGCCTCTCGGTGAGCAAGAGCGTGGTCATGGCGGCGATCACTCCCACCTGATGCGCGGGTCGAGCAGGACATAGAGGAGGTCCGTCAGCAGCTGGACCAGTACGAAGACCGCGACCAGGAGCAGCAGCAGGTCCTGGACGACCGGGTAGTCGCGGCGGGACAGCCCCTGTTCGGCGAGCTGGCCGAGCCCCGGCCAGGCGAAGATGGCCTCGATCAGGACGGCGCCGCCGAGGAGATGGCCGGTCTGCATGCCGAGCAGGGTGACGACGGGCGGCAGGGCGTTCGGCATGGCGTGCCGCCACAGCAGCCTGCGCCGGGAGACCCCGGCCGCGGTGGCGGTGCGGATGTAGTCCTCACCGAGGGCGCGCTCCAGGCCGTCCTTGAGGTAGCGGCCCAGCACGGCGGCGCTGGGAAGGGCGAGGCAGAGCGAGGGCAGCAGCAGATACTGAACCTCCAGATCGGGCGCCTCCAGCAGCCCCACCCGTCCGCCGGACGGCAGCACACCGAGCCCGACCGCGAAGAGCAGCACCAGCAGCACGCCCGTGACGAACGGCGGCACCGCGAGCGCCGCGGTGGTGAGCGCCCGTACCGCCGCCCGCACCGGGCGCCGCCGCGAGGTGGCACCGAGCACGCCGAGCAGCAGGCCGATGACCACGGTGAAGAAGAGTGCGCCCAGGGCGAGTTCGGCGGTGGCGCCGATCCCGTCGCCGATCAGACCGGCGACCTGCCCGCCGATGGAGTACGACGGGCCGAGGTCGCCGTGGAGCAGATCGCCGATCCACGTGGCGTACTGCGTGAACCACGGCTGATCGAGGCCGAGTTGATGGCGGATGGCGTCGACGGACGCCTGGGAGGCGTCGGGCCCCGCGAGCGATTCCGCGGCGTCGCCGGGGACCAGCCGCAGGATGGCGAAGATCAGGAGGGAGGCGAGGACCAGAACGAGGAGCGCGGAGGGGATCCGCTTGAGGAGATAGCCGCGCATGGTCACACCAGGTAGGCGTCGTCGAGATTGAGGTACGAGAACTTGTTGAGCGCGGGCCCCCGCAGCTTCTTGGCGGCCACCTGCACCGAGCCGAGGACGGCGAGATCGATGATGAACGCCTCGTCGAGCAGCAGGTCGGAGATCTTCTGGTAGAGAGCGCGTGCCTTCGCTCCGCCGGCGTCCTTCTGCCGCCAGGCGTCCTGGACCAACTCCGTGTACTCGGCGGAGTGGAAGTGCGAGGTGTTCTTGGCCTCGTTGAAGGGGTACGCGCTCACGGCCAGCGTGGACGGCTGCACCTGGGCGAAGGCATGGCCGTTGACCCAGAGCGTCGGCATGGTGCCCGAGATCAGCTTCTTCTGGAACGCGGCGGAGTCGAAGGGCTGCAACTCGGTCTTGATGCCGATCTGCTCGAGGTCGTACTGCACGATCTCGGCTACGGCCGTGTAGACCCCCACATTGGGGTGGCCCAGCCTCAGGGTCTGCTTCGTCGACACACCGGAGGACTTCAGCAGCTCGCGGGCCTTGCCCGGGTCGTACGTGTAGTGGGTGCGATTGGCCTCGCTGTAGGCGGGCGAGGACTTGGGCCAGGGCGCGGCGGAGGCGAGACCGTAGCCGCCCAGGGCCTGCTCGACGATCCGGTCCCGGTCCACGGCCCAGGCGATGGCGTGCCGGAAGGCCTTGGAGTCGGCCGGGGAGTCGTCGACGGTCGCGCCCACGTACACGGCGCCGCTGCCGGTGGCGTACTGCTTGATCGTGAAGTCACCACTGCCCTTGAGCGTGGCGAGATACTTGCCCGACGCGCTGTACGAGAGCTGAGCTTGGCCCGAGCGGAGCGCGGACAGCAGCGCGTCGGGCTGGGTGTAGACGCGCAGTTCGACGGCGTCCAGATAGGGGCGCTCCGGTATCCAGTACGTGTCGTTGCGGGTCAGGCTGAGCCCCGTCCCCGGCTGCCACTTCTTGAGCCGGAACGGGCCGGTGCCGTTGAGCTTCTTGCCCTTCACGGCGTCGTCGACAGTGTGCCGGTCGGTGATGATCATGAATTCGAAGAGATCGAAGAGATTGCTCACCGGATGAGCCAGCTTCACCACCAGCTCATGGTCGCCGCGCTTCTCGAAGCCGCTCACCGCTCTGGCCGTGGCCGCCAACTGGGCCGAGCGCTCGGGCTTCTGCAGGTTCTGAACGGCGAAGATGACGTCGTCGGCGGTGAACGTGCGGCCGTCGTGGTAGGTCACGTCGTCGCGGAGCTTGAGTGTGATGCTCCGGCCGTCGGCGGCGTACTCCCAGGAACTGGCCAGCTCCGGTTGCGGCTTGAGCTTGTCGTCGTAGCGGATGAGGGTGTTGTAGATCAGCCGATGCTGCAGCGACTGCCCGCTCTGCGTGAACAGCAGGGCGGGCGTGAAATCAACGCTGATGCCGATGGTCAGCGATCCGCCGCGCTTCGGTCCGCCCACCTTCTCGCCCGTGTCGACGGCCGAGCGACAGCCGGCGAGTCCGCCGCCCGTTCCGAGCAGCAGAGCGCCGGCGCCTGCGGCACGCAGAGCGCTGCGCCGGGACAGCTGATCCAGAGGCAGGGGAGGAGGAGGTGTACGCATGGTGGAAGCCCATTCATTTCGCTTCGACAGGAAGTAATTGCCCGTACGCGGCTCGCCGCAGAACGGCACGATCAGTGGCGCGCGTACGGGAAAGTAGGCTCGACGGAAGGCCCGTGGGAAAGACTCCAGGCGGTCGGACGCGCCCGGTACGTCAGCAGTGAATCAGCGGCGGACGGCACAGACCGCGCTGGCCTGTCGACACAGGTCGACGTGCCGGCGGGAGACGAGGTACGGGTCCGGGTTCACGTGAGCAGGATGTCAGCGGTCGTCGCTGAGGGTCAACAGCCTGCAGATTACAGCGACTTGTCAGGGTGACAGGACCATTGCGGCAGTGTTACCCAAAGCTTGCAGCGGGCTTTTGAACAGGGGATTCAGCATCACGGTGGCGGCTGCCACGAGAATGGTGGCGGGTCCGGCATGTGGGACCACGATCCGCTCAGGGTCGTCGCAGACGTGTGAGTGAGTGGTCGCGGACGTCCGGATCTCCTCCAGATACTCCGGGTTGAGCACGCTCGAGTGCTCGGTGACCATCACCAGGTCGGGGTTGAGTACGTCGAGCAGGAGCCCGGTCGCCCGGCCCACCGCGCGCGCCCGCTCCCTCAGCAGCGCATCGGCGCGGCGATCCCCGGTCGCCGCGGCGTCCACCAGCAGCGCGGCACTGGGCTCCGGGATGATGCCCGCCGCCACGGCGCGCCCGGTGAGCACCGTGTCGGAGACGGTCGCCTCCAGGCAGCCGGTCCGCCCGCACGGGCACTCCACAGCACTGTCCGGCACCGGCAGATGGGCCACGTCGCCCGCGCCGGACCCCGGTCCGCGGTGCACCACCCCGGCGATGGCCAGCGCCGCGTCCACCACGTTGCCGATGAACAGATGGACCAGTGAGCGCCGCGCGGCCGGTCGGCCGAAGAGCAGCTCGGACTGTGCGACGGCGCGTGCGTGGTTGTCGACCCGTACCGGCAGTCCGGTGTGCCGCTGGAGCTCTGCCCCCAGCGGGCGCTGGTGCCAGCCGAGGGCGTCGTGCCGGACGACTGTCGCGGTCTCCGGGTCCACCCACCCGCCGATGGCCGCGCCGACCCCGAGGACCCTGGATCCGGCCGGTGCATGCTCGGCGACGAACGCGGCCAGCGCCCGTCCCACCTCCTCCGGCAGCGCGGAGGCCGCGATCCCGTCGTGCCGAAACGTCCGCCTGGCCAGGACCGTGCCGCGCAGATCCGTCAGACCGAACGTCGAATACGGCACTCCGATGTGCACTCCCGCCGTCAGCGGCCCGCCGTCCGCACCGGCGTGCAGATCGACCGGGATCTGAGGTCTGCCCACGCCGCTCGACGCCACGAGGTCGGGCATCTCCCTGATCAGCCCCAGCCGCGCCAGGTCGGTGCACTGCCGGGAGACGGCCGCCGGGCTCAGCCCGGACAACTTGGCGATGCCGCTGCGGGCCACCGGACCGTGGTCGAGCACGGTGCGCAGAACGGCGGCGGCGTTGGCCTCGCGGCGGCCGTCACCTGAGGTGCGGGTACCCGGTGCGGTGGCATGCGGCGCCGGCCGCGTATCGGACGGGGTGTGCATGACGGTCCTTTCACAGGTGTTGAGGCGGCGTGAGCGGGTGAGGGGGAACTCAAGATGCCCGCTCTGTGGGGCGTTTGGCGAACTGTCGCGGCCATGAGCACGGCCACTGTGGCGGTCGTGTTGCAGGACCATGAAGCGAGCCGGAGGCACCTTGACGGCCTCCCCGAGGCGTGACCATGATCGTAGGCATGACCGCGACGACTCCTCTCGTGACGCGGCTCCACGTCGACCTGGGGCGCCTCGCCTCGGCGGCGTGTCCCCGCCGCTGACACGGCTCCTTCCGTTCCGGCTGCGTTCGCCTCGTGCGTTGTGCGCCGCGTGCTGTCTCACCTTGTGCACATCAGAACGATGCTCTCACCTGCCCTTATTTCCTTCCGCTCCGAAAGCAACTAACACCCACTCTGGTGAAGGGACCTTCCCATGACGACCACCACACCCGCCGCTCCGATCGCGGAGACCACTCCTCTCAGCGTCCAGAAGGTCGGCGGCCGCATCGGCGCCGTGATCTCCGGAGTCCGCCTGGGCGGCGACCTGGACGAGGCCACCGTGGCCGCCGTACGTGCCGCAATCCTCGAACACAAGGTTGTCTTCTTCCGCGACCAGCAGCACCTCGACGCAGACAGCCACGAGGCGTTCGCCCGCCTCCTCGGCGCCCCGGTCGCCCATCCCACCGTGCCCTCCGTCGACGGCCGCTACGCCCTCGGCATCGACAGCGATCACGGCGGCCGCGCCAACCAGTGGCACACCGACGTCACCTTCGTCCCCGCCTACCCCGCCTTCTCCATCCTCCGAGCCGAGGTCATCCCGCCGTACGGCGGCAACACCCTGTGGTCCAACACCGTCACCGCCTACGCCGAACTCCCCGAGCCGCTGCGGGTGCTGGCCGACAGCCTGCGCGGCGTCCACACCAACGACTACGACTACGCAGCCGTACGCCCGAACGCCACCGCCGAGGCGCTGAAGCAGTACCGCAAGGTGTTCACCTCGACCAAGTTCCAGACCGAGCACCCCGTGGTGCGCGTCCACCCGGAGACCGGTGAGCGCACCCTGCTCCTCGGCAACTTCCTGCAGAAGCTCACCGGCTTCAACGGCCGCGATTCCCGCGCCCTGATCGACATCCTGCAGTCGCACATCGAGCGCCCGGAGAACACGGTCCGCTGGCAGTGGCGTGGCGGGGACGTCGCCATCTGGGACAACCGCGCCACCCAGCACTATGGTGTGGACGACTCCGACGACCACGAGCGCACCCTGCGCCGCGTCACCATCGACGGCGACGTGCCTGTCGGTGTGGACGGCCGCCGCTCGGTGCTGCTCTCCCCGGAGTCGGTGCCGGAGCCCTCCTACGGGATCGCGTCGGGCGCCTCCACCGACGGCGCCCTCGCGGAGGCCTGACCCGATGACCGTCCGTACCCCGCCCCACCCGCCCTCCCGGTCCGGGCGACCCTCAGTGGTCGTCGTACTCACCGACCAGCAGCGGTGGGACACCACGGGGGTGCACGGCAATCCGGCCGACGTGACCCTGGAGTTCGACCGGATCGCCCGTGAGGGCACACACGTGGAACAGGCGATCACGCCCAACCCCGTGTGCGCGCCGGCACGCGCGTCCCTGCAGACGGGGCGGTACCCGACGGCGACGGGAGTGTTCCGCAACGGCCTTCCGCTGCCGTCGGACATCCCCACGCTGGCGGGGGCCTTCGCGGAGGCGGGGTACGTGACGGGCTACATCGGCAAGTGGCACCTGGCCGGCGCGGACCAGCCGGACGGCCCGGTGCCACCCGAGCGCCGCGCCGGCTACCAGGAATGGCTGGCCTCCGACCGGCTGGAGTTCACCTCGGACGCGTACCGCACGGTTGTGTACGACGGCGCCGGGGAGCCGGTGCGGCTGCCCGGCTACCGTTCCGACGCCCTGATCGACGCCGCGATCCGGTTCATGGCGGACCATCACGACCGGCCGTTCCTGCTGTTCCTGTCCCTGCTGGAACCGCACCACCAGAACGCCACGGACGACTACCCCGCACCCGAGGGGTATCGAGAGCGCTATCAGGGCCGTTGGCTCCCCCCGGATCTGGCGGCCCTGAGCCCGAACGCCCCCCAGGGCGGCGCGTACCGCCACCTGGGCGGCTATCTCGGGCAGATCAAACGCGTCGACGAGGGCGTCGGCCGGCTGCGCGACGCCCTGCGCAGCCTCGGCATCGCGGATGACACAGTCCTCGCCTGGACAGCCGACCACGGCTCGCACTTCCGCACCCGCAACAGCGAATACAAGCGCTCCGCCCACGAGGCGTCCGTACGCGTTCCCCTGGCACTGACCGGCCCCGGGTTCACGGGCGGAGGCCGTATCCGCCATCCCGTCAGCACCGTCGACCTGCTCCCCACCCTGCTGGAAGCCGCCGGCATCCCGGTACCGGACGGTGTGCAGGGCCGCTCCTTCCTGCCCCTGACCGGCGGCGGCACCGACCCCGGCCGCCCCGCCGAGGTCTATGTCCAGATCAGCGAGGACCACGTCGGCCGAGCTGTACGGACGGACCGCTGGAAGTACGCGGTCGCCGCACCGGAGGCGGACGCCTGGAACGAGCCCGCGGCGACCCGCTATGTGGAGACGGAACTGTACGACCTGCACTCCGACCCATATGAGCTGGACAATCTCGCAGGCCTGACCTCCCACCGAACCGTCGCCGACGAGCTCAGCGCGGCACTGCGGGCGTGGCTCGGGCGCGTGGGCGAAGACGACGTCACCATCGACCCGGCACCCCCGCGCACAGCCGCCCAACGGCGACCGGATGCAGAGGTGTCCGGACTTCCCTGGGCGGAGGCCCGCTTCGGCCACCAACCTGTCGCGAAGCAGGTCTCATCCCCTCAGCAGCGTGCCTCATTCGCCGACTGACTGGGGGACGACGTGGCGCCGGGGGACTGCCACTCATGCCCGGAAGCGATCGACCACCGGGTGCGGCTCACCGCAGCCGGTGGGCCGGATTGCTGTCAGCAGGCGATGGTCCGTCTCGCAGGCGGCGTACCGGAAGTGCGTGCGGGGGAGCCGCCCGCCGCTCCGTCGCCCGCCAAGCGCCGCTCCAGAGGCCGGATCGCCATGCCTGCCGTCAGCGCCAGGCAGCCCACGACCACCCACGGCAGCACCCGGTTCACTCCGTACAGGACGCCGAACAGGCCGGGCGTCACCATGTCCGCCGTCGCGAACGAGTACTGGAACGCCGCCAGATAGGTCCCGCGCAGCCCCTCCGGCGCCGCTTCCACGGAGAGCGCGTTCGAGGCCGGCCCGTGCAGCATCTCCGCCGCCGCCCACAACAGCATCACCAACGCCAGGTAGCCGACCACCAGCGGACCCCGCGGCAGCAGCACCGCCATGGCGGCGGCCACGCACCAGGCCGCCCACAGCCGGCCGCTCCAGGCCATCGCGCTGCCCCGGGACATGCGTCGCCGGGAGCGGCGGGTGACCTCGGCCGTACAGGTGGCCACGACCGCCGTGGTGATCGCGAGGAAGGCGCCGACCGCCCAGCCCGGCGCGTGCAGCCCGCGGATCACGTAGACCGGTATCGCCACGGCGAGGAAGACCGTGCAGATGTTGAACAGAACGTTCACGCCGATCAGCCCCAGATACGGCCGGTTGCGCAGCAACTGCCGTACCCCGTCCGAGGATTCCCCGTCAGGCCCGTCGGCCGGCCGCCGTGCACCACGTACGAACAGCCCGACGGTCATCGCCGCGACGACGAAGGAGATCGCATCCGCCAGCACCATTCCCCGGTACGCGTGCTGCGAGGCGAGCGCGAGCAGCCCGCCCGCGAGCACCGTGCCCACGCCGGTTCCGGCCGCCCGGATCATGCCCGCCCGGGCGAACCACTGGTCCCTGGCCTCCCCGTCCGCCTGCTCGGCGATCAGCGCGAAGACCGACGACCAGTACACCCGCAGCCCCACCGCCTCGACCAGCGCCGCGAGGAACAGCGACACCGGACCGGCCACCCCCAGGTACAGGAAGAACCCGGCGGCCTGCGCCAACTGCCCCGCGATCACCACCGGCCGCGGTCCGATGCGGTCGACGATCCGCCCGACGAGCAGCGGCAGCAGGAGCGAGCAGGCGGTGGCGGCGGTCAGCAGCAGACCGACGCCGGCCTCCGACAGGTCGGTGACGGTGAGGAAGTAGACCATGGACAGCGGGAGACAGAGCCCGGTGCCGATGGCGTCGACCGCAAGCGCCACCGGAAGCGCCCAGGCGGCGCCGTGCCGGGCTCGAGGCCACCTCACGGCCTGACCCTCCAATCCTGTGTGGGGTCATCAGCGGGGCCCGTGAGCAGGCCGGCGCCGTAAGATCCGGAGCCCCACGTTGTAGGCGAAGGCGTACGTCGACGTCAACGGAATTGAGGAACGACGCCCAAGACGGCGCCCGCGCACAAAGCACCAGCGCAGGCGATGTGCGGAGCCTGGCTCCCGCAATGTGGAGCGTATGTCCCTTACTGTGGCTTTTGGTGGAGGGCCTCCGCGGACGGGATGGAGTTGGGGCCGTGGCGTTCGCGGAGTCGGCCGGTAGCGGCGAGTCCACGCCCTCTGCTGAGCCTGCCCCGGAGTCCGGGCGACGGTCGTTGGCGCCGCTGCTGGCGGTGTGCGCCGGGTACTTCATGGTGATCCTGGATGTGACGGTCATCAACGTCGCCGTGCCGGTGATCGGCCGGGAACTGTCGGCCTCGCTCACCGGCATCCAGTGGATCACCGATGGGTACACCCTGGTCTTCGCCGGGTTCCTGCTCACCGGTGGCGCGCTGGGCGACCGGCTGGGCAACCGTCGGGTCTTCTGCTCGGGCGTCGCGGTGTTCACTGTGTCCTCGGCCGCGTGCGCGCTCGCGCCGAGCGCCCTCTTCCTGGTTGCGGCCCGGCTGGTGGAGGGGCTCGGCGCGGCGCTGATCGTGCCCGGCTCCCTGGCCCTGCTCCAGCAGGCCTACCCGGCGCCGGCCGCACGCTCGCGGGCCTTCGGACTGTGGGGTTCGATGGCGGGCATCGCGGCCTCTGCCGGGCCGCTGCTCGGCGGGCTGCTCGTCTCCACGGTGGGCTGGCGCTGGGTGTTCCTCATCAATCTGCCCGTCGGTGCGGCCTGCCTGGTGCTGACGCTGCGGCATGTGGCACGGTCGCCCCGGCGCGCCGACCGGGCCCTGGACTGGCCGGCGCAGTGCGCGGTCGTGGCGGCGGTGGCGCTGCTGACCGCGGCGCTCAACGAGGCCGGACGGCGGGGCTGGTCCGATCCGGCTGTCCTCGCCGGGGTGGGCCTGGCCGTGCTGGCCGCCGCGGCGTTCGCCGCACGCGAGCGGCTGGCCCGGTCTCCTGCCCTTCCGCTGAGCGTGCTGCGCTCTCGTGCGATGAGCGGCGGAGCCGTCATCGGCCTGCTGTTCAACTTCGGCTTCTACGGCATGGTGTTCACCGCCAGCCTGGAATTCCAGCACCAGCGCGGCTTCAGCGCTCTCGGCACCGGGCTGGCGCTGTTCCCGGCGGTGGCGATGACCATGTTCGCCTCCGTCCTGTCCGGGCGGCTGACCCGCCGCACCGGCGATCGTCCGCTGGTGGTCTCCGGCATGCTCCTGGCTGCCCTGGGACTGACCGGCTGGGCCGCGGCGGGTGCCGACCCCGCGTACCCGCTGCTGGTGGCACCGATGATGGCCGCGGGGTTCGGTACCTCCTTCGCCCTCACCGGATCGACCGCCACCGTGATGGGTGCCGCACCTCCGGAGTACTCAGGGGCCGCTTCCGCTCTGTTCAACACCACCCGCCAGATCGGCAGCGCCACCGGCGTAGCGCTCGGCGGCAGCCTGCTCGCCACTGCCGCCGACTACAACGCCGGGCTGCGCACCAGCATGGCCATCGGCGCGCTCGCCTACCTGACCGCCGCAGGCCTCGCATGGCTGTGCGTGCCGGCGAAGCCCAAAACGACGTAGGGCGGAGGAAGTCGAGCCACCGGTCGAGAACCGGCGGCAGCGTCCAGAGACAGGCCCCGCCCTTTCGAACCGCAACTGCATGCTCAGCTGACGGCAGCGCCGAACCACTGGGGCAGCCGGCCGAGCAGATCCTGCTGATCTTCACCGACCCACGCCACGTGGCCGTCCGGCCGCAGCAGCACCGCGGGCACGTCCAGTTCCTCGCTGACGTCGACGACGTGGTCGATCCGATCCGCCCAGCCTTCCACCGTAAGCCGGCCGGTCTGGTCGAGCAGTAGTCCGCGGCCGTCGTGCATCAGCTCGTAGAGGCGACCCTGCTTCAGCTTCACGTCCCGCAGCCGCCGGCCGAGCAGTTCGTGGCCCTCGCCGAAGTCGTAGCGGACCCCGACCGCGGTGATCATCTCGGTCACGTACCGGTTCACCTCCTCGAAGTCCATCAGCTTCGAGAACAGCTCCCGCAGCGCGGTCGCACCCGGATCGGTCCCCAGCAGCGTGATCTGCGCACGGGTGTTGTCCAGCACGCGGGCGCCCACCGGGTGCCGTTCGGCGTGGTAGCTGTCCAGCAGCCCCTCCGGAGCCCAGCCGTTGACCGCGGCGGCCAGCTTCCAGCCGAGGTTGAACGCGTCCTGCACGCCGAGGTTGAGCCCCTGCCCACCTGTCGGCGGGTGGATGTGCGCCGCGTCGCCGGCCAGCAGCACCCGGCCGACCCGATAGCGCTCGGCCTGCCGGGTGGCGTCGCCGAACCGGGACAGCCAGCGCGGCGAGTGCGCCCCGAAGTCGGTGCCCGCGAAGGCCCGCAGCTGCTGCTTGAACTCCTCGAGGGTCGGCGGGACCGTGCGGTCCTCGGCCACCCCTTCGGCGGGTACGACGATGCGGTACAGCCCCTCGTGCCCGTTTCCGTCGGCGGTGGCGCCGAACCGCAGCTGAGTCTTGCGGACTTCTGTGACGACGGCGGCGATCGTCGCCGGATCCTCGGTCAGCTCCATCTCGCCCAGCAGTGTCTCGACCTTGGCGGGCTCGCCGGGGAAACCGACGCCGAGCTGCCTGCGCACCACGCTGCGGCCGCCGTCGCACCCGACGAGGTAGCGCGAGCGCAGGTGCGTGCCGTCCGTCAGCTCGACGGTCACCCCGTCCTCGTCCTGATTCAGCCGGACCACTTCGCAGCCGCGCCGGATCTCGGTCCCGAGTTCGAGGGCACGCTCGTGGAGCAGCCGCTCGGTGACCGGCTGCGGGGTGGCGAGGCCGTACGGGTGGGCCGTGTCCAGCCGGTCCGGCCACGGCTTGGCGATGCCGCCGAAGAGACCGCCGACCTGGAACCTCTCACTGACCGCGAGGAACCGGTCCAGCAGACCGCGCTGGTCCATCATCTCGACGCTGCGCGCATGCAGGCCCTGCCCGCGGGACTGCTCCGTCGGCTCGGTCAGCTTCTCCAGCACGACCACGTGCACGCCGTGCAGCCGCAACTCGCCGGCCAGCATCAAGCCGGTCGGTCCGCCGCCGACCACGATCACGTCAATCATCAAAACGCCCATTCGACGAGAATTCCGCTGGTTGTGGCTTCGGCTGGAGATTCTGCAGTACGAGCGGGGCCTTGCCGCAAGGCCTCCGGTGCGCTATACGTTAAGAGTGGCAAGGAGTGGGTAACCCTCCTTGCCTCTGTCTTTTCTCGCCGCTATGGCCGGACAAGCCCCTCGCCTGGTTCACCTCCGGATTCACGAACTTCCGGGCCCCGGCCCCCGGGACACGGCACCCGGTCCCGGGGGCCGCACGTCACTCCGTACGCAGCGCGGTCGCCGCCTCCGTCCTGGCGGCCCAGCCCGCCGGGAGCAGGGCGCCCCCCACCGCCACGACCAACCCGCCCAGCGCGAGCGCAACCAGCTCCGGCGCGTCGTACACGTCGATGAGCGAGGTGGGCAGGGCCATGCCGACAGCGTCACCCATGAGCGGCGTGACCTGGTGGTGCAGGGCCACCCCGAGGGGAACGCCGACGACTCCGGCGAGCAGACCGATCCCGGCGACCGACGTGACCACCATGGCAATGGTCTGACGTGGCGTCATGCCGAGCGCCTTGACGACGCCGAGGTCGTGGACACGGTCACGGGTGTCCAGGACGACTGTGTTGAGCACGCCCAGGCCCGCGACCGCGACGAGCATCAGGGTCAGCGCAGCGATCAGCGCGTCCATGGCCGCGATCACGCTGGAGGTGTCGGCGGCGTTGGGGCGGGCGATGGCGCCCGACGGTTTCAGCGCCGTGTTCAGCGAGGTCAGGTAGGCATCCTGAGCCGTACCGGTCTTCGTCTGCACGTAGAACCGGCGCGGTTCGTCGTCGAGTCCCAGGGTGCGGAGGGTGGAGGTCCGGGTCAGGAGCTGCATGCCCTGGCCCTCGGTGAAGAACGCTTCGCCGACGATGCGTACGGAGGTGCGCCGGTTGCCGGCGGTCAGCGTCACGGTGTCTCCGACACGGACGTCCGCGGCGTGCAGGAACCGGGTCGTGACCACGGCCTGGCCGGGGCCGGTGAGCCAGGTGCCCGACACCATCCGGGGCGCGGCCCACGACGCGTCTCCCTCATACGCCACCACCGGAGTCCGGCCGGTGATCCCGGACGCCGCGACCTCGGCCTGCGTGGTGCCGTAGTAGCGGCGCGTCTCCTGCTGGGCGCGCAGCGCGGCGGTGACCTCGGCCGGATCGGCGGGCGGCACCTCCGCCTCGACGCCGGCGTGGACCACCTGGGCACCGGACGGGCCCCCGCCGCCCGCCTCCACGACGACCGGAGCGGCCGAGTCGAGCATGCGCTCCGACTGGACCCCGCCCAGGGTCTGGGCCAGTCCCAGGCCGAACGTGACGGTCACGGCGGCGAACGCGACCGCGGCGGCCGTCGTCAGGGCACGCGCCGGGCGGGCGGAGGGGTTCGCCAGCCCGAGGCTGACCGGTCGCGGCAGTGGCAGCCGTCCCGTCAGCCGCCGCACCAGGCGGCCGCGCCCGGCGCCCGGCGTACGCCCGACCGTGATCGCCCGGGTGGCCGGCAGCCGCCCGGCGCGCAGGGCGGGCCCGAGGGCGGCGCCGGCGACCAGGACGAGAGCTGCTGCGGGCAGCGCGACGTCGATCCACCAGGGAACCGACGGCGACGTGGTGCCGTAGACGTCCTCCACGTCGCCGAGTACCGGAACGGCCAGCAGATGCCCCAGTGCCACGCCCAGGCCGCAGCCGATCACTGCCGGGATCAGCGCCTGTGCCACGTAGGCCCGCACCACCTGTGCGGGGGTGAAGCCGAGGGACTTGAGGATCCCGATGCGCCGGGTCGCCGCGCCGACCGCGCCGCTGACGACGATGCAGATGATCAGGACCGACATGACCAGCCCCAGGACCCCGAAGGCAGCCACGAAGGGCACGAACGCCAAGGCGTTGGCGAGCGCGTCCTGCCTGACGACGAGATAGGACTGGGAACCGGTCATCGCGCCCTTCGGAAGGGCGGCTTGGACCGCGGCGCGGTCGGCGGCGACCTGCGCCTCGGTTCCCGCGTCACGGAAGCGGTAGAGCATCCCGTACGACGATGCCGAGCCCTTCGCGGCCAGCGCCTCGGCCTGCGCGGGGGTCACCCAGGCGTCAGCGGTGCCGGTCACCGAGCGGGCCAGCCCGACCACGGTCAGCGTCGGGCTGCCCGGCAGATCGGGGAACTCCAGCAGCGCCCCCGGCCGCAGCGGCAGCAGGTCGGCGCGCAGCACGATCTGGCCGGGCCGGGTGGCCCAGCTGCCCTCGACGAGGTCGAGCCGGTCGACCGGTCCGCCAGCCGCTGCCCGGCCGACGACGGTCATCGGCGGCAGCGTCGCACCGGCCATCAGGTCCCCGGAGTCCGAGGCCGTACGCGGACGCGCCGAGAAGATGCGGAAAGGACCGGCCGCGGCGGTCACGCCGTCCGCGTGCGCGGTCGCCGCGAGCTGTGCGGTCGTCACCTTCGTACGGTCGAACTCCGCGGTCAGGTGGGCGCCGCGCTGCTCGGCCATGGCCTGGTCGAACGGCGCCCGGGACGCCGTGAGCACTCCGGCGGCCAGGACGGACGCGGCGACCGCAATGAGCGTGGTCAGGATCATCGCCGTGGTCTGTGCACGGCGTCGTCCGACTCCGGCGCGCACCACCTGGCCGAGCGCGCTCACCGGAGCACCGCCTTCGTGTTCTCGGTGTCCTTGACGATCCGCCCGTCGACCAGTTCGACGGTGCGCCTGGTGCAGGAGGCGGCGAGGTCCAGATCGTGGGTGACCAGCACGATCGTCTGTCCGTCCGCGTTGAGTTCGGCCAGTAGCTCCCGCACGTCCTCGCCCGAGGCGGTGTCCAGGGCGCCCGTCGGCTCGTCGGCCAGCAGCAGCGCCGGACGGTTCATCAGAGCCCGCGCGACCGCGACCCGCTGCCGCTCCCCGCCGGACAGCCTGCCGGGGTAGGCGCCGGCGTGCCGGTCGATGCCGAGGTACTCCAGCAGACCGGCGGCGCGCGTGCGGGCCTCGGCCCGCGGCACCCCGGCCAACTGGGCGGGCAGCAGCACGTTGTCGGTGACCGTCAGGTCGTCCAGGAGGTTGAAGAACTGGAAGACCATGCCGATCCTCGCCCGTCGGTACTTCGCCGAGGCCGCCTCGCTCAACTCGTCCACGCGCACCCCGTCGACGGTGACGCTGCCGGCGCTCGGCCGGTCGAGGCCGGCGATCAGGTTCAGCAGCGTCGACTTCCCACTGCCCGACGGTCCGAGGACGGCCACCGCCTCCCCGGCCGCCACGGCCAGGCTGACGCCGGCGAGCGCGGGCGGCCCTTCCCCGTATGTCCTGCTCACCTCGCGGATGTCGATGACGGGCGCGGTGGTCGCCACAGTGCCTCCTAGGCGGGTGGTTGATGGTTCGGCCCGACGCTAGGGGCGGGAGCGTGTCCGGCACGTCGCCCGTGACGGCGACCTCGGCTGCCGTTGCAGGACGACCCGCCGAGCGCGTCATCCCTGCGATGTACGCGGAAGATGTAGCGCCGTCATCACAGGAAGGGACGTGGCCGGACCCGTGAATTGCCACACTGTGCCCATGAGCGGTGCTGTGCGGGCGGAGATCGTGGAGCGGTGGAGGACCGGTGTTGCGGCGCTGCTGCGTCCGGGCCCGGTGCCGCGCCCGTCCCGGTGGATGTGGACGGCCGACGCGGTCCTCGCCCTGGTCCTGGCAGCCTGCACGGTGGGTGCTTTCGTGGGGCAGGACCGCGGCGCGTTCAAGGTTCCGTCGGTCGGCGTGGGGGTGCCGGTTCCTCCCCCCGTGCCCGTCATGCCGCCCGCGTCCGCGGGCCCGGCGTACGACCCCGGAGCGCTGGTCCTGGCCGCCCTGACCGCGTTGCCTCTGATCGCGCGCCGACGGTACCCGTTGGCTGCTTTCTGGGCCGTGATCGTGGTGACGTTGCTCCTCAACCAGCGCACCGGCGCCGACACCGCGACCGCGTACACCTTCCTGTCCTGCGTGGTCGCCTCGTACAGCGCCGCTGTGGACAGCCCTCACCGGCTGCGTGCGCTCACGAGCCTCGGTGCGGGCGCGGCCCTGATGGCGGTCTTCCATGAGGAGTACTTTCCGTACTTCACACCCGGTTTCGTCCCTGTCCTCCTTCTGCTCGGGGTGGGCCTCGGAGCCAATGCGATCCACACCTGGAAGCAGCGCGTACGCGACCTGCAGGAACAGCAGGAAGCCGCCACCCGGCTGGCGGTCGACCACGAACGTTCCCGGATCGCCCGGGAGTTGCACGACGTCGTCACACACCATGTGAGCGTGATGGTGATCCAGGCGGGTGCGGCCCGCAAAGTGATGGACACGGCGCCCGGGATGGCCCGCGAGGCACTGCTGGCCGTCGAGGCCGGCGGGCGCACGGCGATGACCGAACTGCGCCACGTCATGGGTCTGCTCACCATGGCCGGTGACGGCCCCGACCCGGCCGTCGACACCGACCTGGCCCCCCAACCGGGCCTCGGCCAACTGGCGGCCCTCACCGACCGCGTACGCGGAACCGGCGTCCCTGTCGAGCTGACCGTCACCGGCACCCCGGCACCGCTTTTCGCCGGCGCCGACCTGGCCGCGTACCGCGTGGTCCAGGAGGCGCTGACCAACGCCGTCAAGCATGCCGCCGGAGCGCGGGTACGGGTCGCTGTCGACCACACGCCCGTGGAGGTGCACATCGAGGTGTCCGACACCGGAGGCACTCCGGCGACACCGGCCGGTCCGGGCGGCGGCCGCGGACTGATCGGCCTGCGCGAACGCCTCGCCGTCTGCGGCGGGACCCTCCACGCGGGCAAGCGCCCCACCGGCGGCTTCCGCGTCCGCGCCGTCATACCTGTCGAGAATCCGATCGAGGAACGGATCGAGGAACGGATCGAGGAACCGGTCGTGAAACGGATCGTGGAACCGGTCGAGGCGCCGGCCGAGGGGGCGTCGTGACCGAGCCGCCCCGCGTGGTGATCGCCGACGACCAGGCACTGGTCCGCACCGGTTTCGGCATGATCCTGGCCGCCGACGGAATCACCGTCGTCGCCGAGGCCGCCGACGGCGACGAGGCACTCGAAGCCGTCCGGCGCACCCGCCCCGACCTGGTCCTCATGGACATCCGGATGCCCGGGCTCGACGGCCTGGAAGCCACGCGGCGCATCCTCTCCGGGCTCGTGCCCGAGCCACCCCGCGTCCTCATACTGACCACCTACGACCTCGACCGCTATGTCTACGCCGCCCTCACCGCGGGCGCCAGCGGCTTCCTCCTCAAGGACGTCACCCCCGAGCACCTGGTCGCCGCCGTCCGCCTCGCCCACACCGGCGGTGCCCTGCTCGCCCCGGCCATCACCCGTCGTCTCGTCGAACGCTTCGCCGCCCGCGACGACACCCGCACCGCCGCCCTGCACCGAGACCTGTCGGTACTCACCCCTCGCGAGATGGAGGTCCTCCAAGCGCTCGGCGCCGGCCTGAGCAACGCCGAACTCGCCGCCCGGTTCCGTCTGAGCGAAGCCACCGTGAAAACCCACGTGGCCCGGATCCTCGCCAAACTCCGCCTGCGGGACCGTGCCCAGGCCGTCGTCGTGGCCTACGAGACGGGACTGATCGCCCCCGGAACGGGCACGACTGACACAGGGACGTGAAAAGGAACCGGCCCCCGGCAGAGTCCCAGCCGGCCAACCCTCTTGAACATCTGAACCGGAAGAGCAAACGCTGCTCCGACGTCGTCCAGGTCTTCCCGAATGCCGAGTCTTTCCGAACCAGTGTTCGCCGAACGCGCCGAACGCGCCCAACGCGCCGACCGGAAACCGATGCCGATCGGCGCGTCGCGGACTGCGGGCGGCGGTGTCAGGCGAGGTGCCTGGAGAAGAACCGTAGTGCGCTGTCCAGCTCGAAGGCCGGGACCTCCCCGTGCTTGCCGGGGTTGGCGTGCAACGTCTTCTCGGCTGAGGCCAGGGCGTCGAAGAGCGCCAGGCTCTGCGTACGCGGCACTCGCTCATCGTCCCACTGCACCAGGAACTCCACCGGGACGGTGATCCGCGCGGCGTTCTCGGCCGAGGCCAGAGCCCCACCCAGGCCCAACACCGCCGCGCGGACCCGAGGTTCGGCGGCGACAAACGGAACACCGAGTCCGCACCCCAGCGAGACCCCCCAGTAGCCCACCGGACCGGCGCCCACGTACTCGAGTTGCTGGACCGCGTCCAGGACCGCCTGCCATTCCGGGACGGTCTGGCAGGCTACGAGCGCCTGGAAGCCGGCGATCAGCGGAGCCAGCTCTTCTCCGGCCTCCACGCGGGCCTGGTTCTCGGTCGCGATCCGGTTGTACTCCTCGTCCGTCGGCCGGTCACCATGGCCGGGCACGTCGACCGCCACCACCGCGAAATCGCACTCGGCCACGAAGCGGCGCGCACGGGCCAGGATGCCGGGGGCCTTCTTGTGCTGACCGCCGCCGTGTCCCATCAAGATCAGGGGACGAGTACCGGCAGCACCGTCCGGCGTCCACAGCACGCCGGGAATCCCATCAAGGGTGAAGAGCCGTTCGGAGACACCATCGGACGACGTCTCAGAGGTGAAGCGCATAGCGTTTCAAGCCTTTCGGAATGCCTTCTGCGGGCACTCCCTACGCCATGCGTGGGAGGGAGCCCCGACCTGTCTCAACGTTGATCGGTCTCACCTCCTCGGTTCGCAGCAGCGCACGGCGGCACCGAAGCTATCACGAAGACAAGAGCAACGTCAGGGCGTGGATTCGCTGCTTGCCCCGGCGGTCGCTGCCCACGCGGTGCACCGTGTCAGGCATCAAAACCTCATGCGTCACATGCGCATCTAGCAGCGGTGTTTCGGCCAAACCGTCGCTGCGTCAGACCCGGGGAATCAGGCCGATCTCACGTTCGACCCCTTGCGACTGCTGCTCTCGGCTTCGTCCGGAATCGAGCGCGTTCGGTTTGGTGGCGGCCTCGTTGTGCCTGGCACCGCCGGACCGCCGGACACGGAGCCGACCACCAAGGAGGGATGCAGGTGACTGTGAATGACGCCTCGACTGAAAGCTCCAAGGTGCCGCCCCCTCCGCCACCGGCGGCTATCAACTACGAGGGCAAGTACGGGAAGAACCCGCTGGAAGAGGCAAGTTTCGCGAGGATGTGTGGGCGGCTGCCCTCGGTGCTGCGACACACCGCGCGCATGGCCTGGGCCGTGGACCGGAATGCCGTAACTCTCCTGCTCGCCTGCCAGATCCTGACCGGCAGCGCGGCCGCTGTGGTCCTCGCGTTCACCGCACAGGCCATGACATTCATCGTCGGCGACGGCGCGGTGTCCGAACGTCTGAACACGGCCCTGCCCTTTCTTCTGGTCGTCACCGCCGCGGCCGCGGTCGGTCGCATCAGCAGCGCTCTGGCCTCGTACGCCGACGGCCGGATCACTCCCCGCCTGGTGACCGAAGCGGACACTGCCCTGGTGGCCGCTGTGTGCCGTGTCGATGCCTCCGCCTACGGCGAGGACGGATTCGCGGACCGCCAGGAGGCCGCCGAGGTCGGCGTCACCCGTACCACGATGATGGTTCAAGACGCCCAGCGCTTCATGGCCGCCCTGGCCCGCATGACGGCCGCCGGCGGCGTCATCACCGTTCTTCACTGGCTGATGCTCCCGCTGCTGCTGCTCGCCGTGGTTCCGGCCGGGGTGGGCGCCGTACTGTCCGCCCGAGTCGACTACCAGACGCACTACGCCAACGTCGGTGATCGCAACGTGCGCGGCATGATGCGCTGGTGGGCCACCTACTCCCGGTTCGGCGACGAGGTGCGCGCCAACGGGATGACCGGCTACCTCGTGTACTGGTACCGAGCCCTGTCCGAGCGCATCGACCAGCGCACCCTCACCGCCGCACCACGCATGCTCCGCATCGTCCTGTCGACGTCCGCGCTCGGCGGCCTGTTCCTTCTCACAGCCTGGGCCACGCTCGCGTGGCTCGCCACCACCGGCCGCGTGGAACTCGCCGTCGCAGCCACCGCTGTCGTGGCCGTCCAGACCACACTCGCCGCACTGTCCCAGCTCGTGATCCACGGCGCCGCGATGTTCCACACCTCGCTCTACCTCGCTGACATGCGCTCCTTCCTGGACCTGGCCGCCGAACGAGCCCCCAGGCGCGGCGAGCTGAGCATCCCGGAGCAGGTCGACGAGATCCGGCTTGACGAGATCGTGTACCAGTACCCGGGAAAGGACACCCCGGCAGTGGACCGGGTCTCTCTCACACTGCGCCGCGGCGAGATCCTGGCGATCGTGGGCGAGAACGGGTCGGGCAAGTCCACCCTCACCAAGATCATCACTGGAATCCTGCTGCCCGACAAGGGCAGCGTGACTTGGGACGGCGCCGACCTGGCCCAGGCTGACCCCGACTCGGTGTGGTTGCGGACGGCCTTGGTTCCCCAGGCCTTCGCCACCTGGCCGTTGCGGGCACGCGAGAACGTCACCCTCGGACAGCCCCGCACGTTCGACGACGGGCCCGTATGGGAAGCCGTCGACGCAGTCGGCATGCGCGACGCGGTCGAGAAGCTGCCCCAGCAACTGGACACCCTGCTCGCCCGGGAGCTCTTCGGCGGCGCCGAACTCTCCGGCGGTCAATGGCAGCGGCTCGCCTGCGCCCGCGCCCTCTACCGGCGTACCCCGCTGTTGATCCTGGATGAGCCCACCTCCCAGATGGACCCGAGGGGCGAGCACCAGATCTTCCTGGAGATCAAGCGCATCGCCGCCGCACGCATGACGATCGTCGTCACGCATCAGCTCGAGAACACCAAGATCGCCGACCGGATCATCGTCATGCAGAACGGCCGCATCATCGAGCAAGGCCGGTACGACGAGCTCGCACACGGCAGCGGCCTGTTCGCCGAACTCCTCGCCCTGGCCAAAGACCGCTGACGACGAGGTCCCCGCCTACACCGGTCTTCAACCCCTCAGCCGCTCAGGCCCAGTTCACCCGCGCGCAACCCGGCCTGGAACCGTGAACCCGCGTCGAGGGCGTCGAGTAGTTCGGCGACCCGGCGGCGGTAGGTTCGCAGGGACATTCCGAGCTCCCGTGCGGCTGTCTCGTCGGTGGCGCCGGATCCCAGCGCGCGCAGGACCGTTCGACTCTCGGCATCGAGTTGGGGCTGCTCGCCGCGCAGGAAGGTTTTGAGGTCGGTGGCCGTCTCCCAGGCGGCTTCGAACAGCGCGTACACCCCGCCGACCAGGCTGGGTGCGGTGGTCACGGTGTACTCACGGCCTCCGGGGGAGTTCATTCCGGCGAGGATCGCGAACCGGCGATCGATGATGATCGTCTCGTGGGGGAGAGCGGTGGCGGCGATTCGCACCTGGGCACCCTTGTCGACGAGCTCGCTCAGGTGCTCGCGACCACGCTCGTCGGCCAGCGCGGCCGGACTGAACAGCTTGCGGATCTGCTGTGTGCCGCTCTCCCGCACCCGGTCGCCGGCGGCCTGCCGGGCGCTGGGGCGAGACGAGGTGTCGAGATCCCGTGCGGCGCAGACGAACTCCTCACAGACCGAAGAGAACAGATGCTCGGTACGCGTGAGGAGCTCGAGGTCACCGCGAATCGTTACCATCTCTGCCACGTCGCCATTCTGCCCGATGGCAGCAAGCTGCCACGGGCTCACAGGCCGAACCTCAGGTCAGGCAGGCTGAGTTCATGAGCAACGACTTCCGTCTTGGCAGCGACCTTCTGATCAACCGGATCGGCTTCGGGGCCATGCGCCTGCCCACGAACAGCTTCCACGGCCCGGCCCGCGATCCCGAAACCGGTCGCGCCGTTCTGCGCCGCGCCACTGAACTCGGCGTCGACCACATCGATACGGCCGCCTTCTACACCAGTGGCGATGGCACCGTTCGAGCCAACGAGCTGATCCGCGAGGCCCTCCACCCCTACCCGGCCGACCTGGTCATCGCCACCAAGGTCGGCCCGGTCCGCACCCCCGACGGCGGCCTGGCGGCCACCACCGACCCCGGGGACCTGCGCCCGCTGGTCGAAGAGAATCTCGAAACCCTCGGTGTGGACCGCCTCGATCTGGTCTACCTGCGCATCGGGGACATAAACCCGCCGCCGCACGGCGAATCCGTCGCCGAACGCTTCGAGGCGCTGGCCGCGATGCGCGAGGAGGGCCTGATCCGCCACCTCGGCCTGAGCAACGTCGACACCGACCACCTCGCCGAGGCCCGTGCGATCGCACCCGTCGCAGCCGTCCAGAACCACTTCCACGCCGGCAAGCGCGACGACACAGAGCTGCTGACCGCCTGCGAGCAGGCCGGCATCGCCTACGTGCCGTTCTTCCCGCTGGGCGGCGGGCTGAGCGACCTCACCGATGACCGCCTGGCCAAGGTCGCGGAACGGCATGGGGCCACGATCTCGCAGATCGCCCTGGCCTGGCTGCTTGCCTCGTCTCCCGTCACGCTGGCCATCCCCGGCACCGGCTCCCTGGCCCATCTTGAAGAGAACATTGCGGCCGGGTCGATCGCTCTCACCCAGGAGGATCTCTCCGATCTCACCTGACCCGCACTGCCTGCGTCCGTCCGCTCCGGCGCCGGTCGGCGGATGGTCGTGGGTGTCAGTATTCGATCAGGGCAGTGATCGCTTTCCGTACAACGAGTACGATGCCGCCATATGCAACACTTGGAGCGCTCCAACCCCCATCCGGGCGACTCTGAGACTCCGACCACGCTCGGCAATCTCACGCTCGAACTGAACACCTTCGTGGGCCGTACCGCCGAACTGGCGATGCTCACGGACGCACTTGAGGCGGACCGGCTGGTCACCGTGACCGGCGCCGGCGGAGTCGGCAAGTCTCGACTCGCGGTGCGGGCCGCGTCGACGGCCGCGCCGCGCGACGGCGTGTGGCTGGTGGAGCTGGCATCACTGCGGAAGGCAGACCTTGTCGAGCACGTGGTCGCCAAGGCGCTCGGGCTGACGGACTGCACGTCACGGCCCCCCCGCCAGGTGCTCGTCGACCATCTCGCACGGCGCGAACTTCTCCTCGTACTGGACGGGTTCGAGCACCTCGTCGACGCGAGCGGGTCACTGGTGCGGGATCTGCTGCGCCGCGCCCCCGGACTGCGGGTGCTGGCCGTGGGCCGCAGACCCCTGGGCGTCGAGGGCGAACGGCTGTTTCCTCTCCGCCCCATGCAGGAGGCGGAGGCTGCCGAGCTGTTCGCAGACCGTGCCGCGACCGTCCTGCCGGGTTTCGAGCTGGACGAAGGGAGTTCCCCCGACGTCCTGGAGGTGTGCCGGCGCCTGGACGGGATTCCGCTGGCCGTCGAGCTGGCGGCGGGCAGGCTGCGGTCGCTGTCCCCCGCACAGCTGCTGTCCCGGCTCGACGACCGGTTCGGGCTGCTCACGGGCGGCGGCCGCCATGCGCTGCCCCGCCATCAGACCATGCGCACCGCTATCGGCTGGAGCCACGAGTTGTGCACGCCGGACGAGCGGCTGCTGTGGGCGCGGCTGTCGGTGTTCTCGGGGAACTTCGATCTTGAGGCGGCCGAGTACGTCTGCGGAGGCCGCGGGCTGCCCGAGGACGCGGTGCTGGACCTGCTGGGCGAGCTGCTCGCGCAGTCCGTGGTGGGACGCGAGGAGACACCGGCTGGAGTGCGCTACCGGATGCTGGACACGGTCAGGGCGTACGGCGCCGACTGGCTGGAGGCGACCGGTGACACCGCACGGTTGCTGCGCCGGCACCGCGACTGGTACATGGGCCTGGCGGCCTGCTGCGAGCTGGACTGGTTCTCATCGCGGCAGCGGCATGCCGCGGTGCGCGTCGAGGCGGATCTGCCGAACCTGCGAATGGCGCTGGACCACTGCCTGTCGCAGCCCGGCGAGGGGTATCTGGGCCAGCAACTGGCGGGCAGCCTGTGGTTCTACTGGGCCGGCTGCGGACGGCTGGCCGAAGGCCGGCACTGGCTGGAGCGCAGCCTCGAGCTGGGCTTTGACCACGGCCACGAGGAGCCCTGGCTGAAGGCTCTGTGGGCGCTCGGCTACGTGGCGACCCTGCAAGCCGACATGGTGCCCGCACGGATCGCGCTGGTGCAGTGCCGGGACGAGGCGAATCGTTTCGGTAGCGCGTTGGCTGCTGCCTCGGCGACGCACTGCCTAGGACGCCTGGCGATGGTGACGGACGACCTGCCGAATGCCGAACAGATGCTGCGCGCGGCCGTCGACCGCTATCACGAACTGGGCGAGTTCAACAGCCATGTGTTGATGAGTCAGGTTGAACTGGCGCTGACGATGGCCTTCCAGGGCGATCTGGCGAGTGCCGTCATGCTGTGCGAGGACGTATTCCTGGTGTGCGAGGACCGCGGCGAGCTGTGGGCTCGGGCGCACGCGATGAATGTCCTTGCCTATGCAGCCTGGGTGGACGGCTCACTGGAGCGGGCCAGGGGGCTGCTCGAGGAGGCGCTCCCCGTCCACCAGGGCTTTCACGACGTGATCGGCACAGTGATCGCGATCGAGTTGCTGGCCCTGGTCACGGTGGCCGAGATGGATCCTGCCGAGGCCGCCGTGCTGCAGGGAGCGGCGAGCAGGATCTGGCCTTCGGTCGGGCTGCCGCTCTACGGCTCCCGCCACTTCAACGCCCCACATCACCTGTGCGAGAAGATGGCGCGCCGGGCGCTCGGCGACCAGCAGTACAAGGAGTACCTGAACGCCGGAGCCCGACTCGATACGGATGCCGCAGTGGCCCGCGTGATGAGCCGGCAGAACACGTGAGTACTTCGTACGCGCGGCCCGTACCGGCGGGCCGCCGCCGGCAGGTCGCTGCGCGCCAAGGGTGGTGAGCGCCGCTTTGGCCGCGCTGCAGACGACCGGACCGGCTGCGGTTACTGAGCCTCACCTCCGCCATGACCTGGGCCGTACGTCCCCGCCCGAGGAAGGAGTGGAGGAAGGGAGTGGAACCCGGTACCAGAAGGACAGGGCACCGGGCAAAGCAGCGCCCGCGCCCCGGTGTGGGGCGCGGGCGGCCGGCCGGTCAGGTGGTCGGGTTCTCAGCGCCTCCCCATGCCGTGACGATGGTGCTGGTGGTGGCCGCCGTGCGAGGGCTTACTTGCCTTGCGGGTAGCCGCCGTAGTGCGGAGGCCGCTTGCCCGGGTGGTGGGGGCGCCCCTTCTGCACCGTCACGGTGATGGTCGCCCGGGCGGACCGGCTGGTGACCCGGTCGCCGTTCTCGGCCGTGCCCCGTGCCCGCGCGGTGTTCGTGATCCGGCACCGGACACTACCGTCGGAACGCTTCGCAGACGTAAGGCACTTCCGCACACCCGCACGCGTGATCGTGTAGCTGCCGCGGCACGTCGTGCTCTGGCCGGGGGCCAGCGTGGTCCGGTCGCAGGTGACGCGGTTGACCAGGTTGTCCGTGACACCGACGTTGCTCAGCTCGGTGTTACCCGTGTTGGTCACCGTGTACGTGTAGCGCACCGTGTCCCCGACCTTGAACGGGCCGCGGGACTGCACCCGCTTGACGACCGTCACGGCGGGGGTGACGGGCACGGCTTTCCATACCGCGCTCAGCGTGGTGTTGCCAGTGAGCGGGAAGGTGTCGCCTGGTTGATATTGGGCGGAGGTGGCATTCGGGTTCGTGGACCAGCCCAGGAACCGATACCCGGTCCTCTCCAGGCTCCCTTTTCCGAGCACCGTCACGGTGTCGCCAGGCTCATATGAGGTGGCGTCCACCGGCGCGCTGCCGGAGGTGTTGCCGTTGCCGTCGTACGTCACCGCGTAGGTGATGGGTTCGCCGAAGCGGTGATTGATGTCGAGGTTGTTGTAGCCCTGGGTCAGCCCAGCGGACCACTGGGTGCCGCGAATCTGCGCCGCATAGACGGCGTCGTCCGCAGGATTCCGGTGGTACGCCGCGGACGCCCGGTTGCGTGAGAAGACCACGCCCGCTTCCACCGTCAGTCTCGTGTAGTCGTCGGTCCACACACCGCCGCCGTCGACGACGGCCGTGTTGCCGGTGATGCTTCCCGCCTGGATGTCGGTCACGGCCCCGCTGGTGTTGTAGATGCCGCCGCCGTCGACCCCGGCAGTGTTGCCGGTGAGGGAGCCCCCGTTGACGGTGGTCACGGCCGCCTCGCCGGTGTTGTGGACGGCACCACCGTTACTGGCGCGCTCATCCCTGATCACACCGCCGCTCATCGTGAAGGTAGCGGCCCCGGTGCCGGAGCTGATGTTGAAGACGCCACCGCCTCTACTGACGGCGGCCGTCGTGACATTCCCCGAGACAGTGCCGCCGCTCATCGTGAACGCGGTCGCTGCCGCCGTGTCGCTCCAGTTCAGAACGCCGCCGCCGCTGGTGCCGGTATTCCCGGAGATCTCACCACTCGTCATCTTGAAGGTCGCGCCCCGCTGGTTGGTCACGCCTCCGCCCGAGGTGGCGCCGGCCGTATTTCCCGAAACCTTGCCGCCCGCCAGGGTGAAGGTCGCGCCGGTGAAGTTGAAAACACCGCCGCCGGTATCCCCCGTGGCGGTATTCCCCGAAATCTCGCCACCGCTCATGGTGAAGGTGGCGTTCGCGGCGTTGTTACGCACACCACCGGCGGTCGCGGTAGCCGTGTTGCCGCTGATCATCCCGCCGGTCATGGTGAAGGTGGCGAAGTTGTAGATGCCTGCCCCGTTCGTCGCCGTATTGCCGGTGATGCGGGCGGTGTCGGAGATGCGGAGGGTCCCCAGGCTGCTCACCCCGCCTCCAGCGGGCCCTGAGTTGCCGGTGATCCCCCCGCCGCTCATGTCGAAGGTCCCACCGGCGTCGTTGAAGACGCCGCCACCGCTGGTCCCGGCGGTGCCCGCGGTGTTGCCGCTGATCGACCCGCCGGTCATGGTGAAGCTTCCGCTGTTGTAAACGCCGGCACCATTCCTGCCGCTCGCGGCGGTGTTGTCCCTGATCGACCCACCGCTCATCGTGACCGTGCCGAAGTTGCGTACGCCGGAGCCGTTGTTGGCGGGCAGCGCCAAGTTTCCCGAGACCGCGCCGCTGGCCAAGACCAGCTCGCCGCCCGACTGGACCACAACACCGCTGCCGGTCTGACCGCTTGCATGGGTAACGGTGATCCCACCCAACCTCAGCTTGCCGCCGTCGGCCACCGTCACCGTGTCCCGAGCAGCCGCACCGATCAGACCGTGGTCCCCAGTCAAGGTGATGTCCTTGCCCGGGGGAATCGTCAGGGTGTCGCTCAGCGTGATGTCGTTGTCCAGCGGAATGCTCGTCGGACCGACCGCACTCGAGATCGCCGCCTGAAGCTGGGATTCGGTGCCGACAGCCGAGGCGGACGCCGGACACGCGAAAACCGTCGCAATCACCGCGATTACCACCACCGGCAATGACAGCAGGTTCTTACGAACCACAGGTATCTCCGTTCGGGAGAGTAGGCTATTTGGCCGATTTTGTCCGTAATCTACGGGCCGGCCGGCTCATGCTCCGGAGGGACACGCTCCAATCGCAAACGGCTCGCGCGGCGTCGGGCATCAGACGACTCTGCCGGGCCCTGCCGGCTGCGCTCAGGGCAGAGAGAACGACAGCGGAGCCAATAAACCCGAGACACGCCGTTGAGCAGACCATGAACCGATCTGGGTGTTGTACTCCTGTCGCCGAGGCGGCAGGCCGCTGCCGCGGCATGCACCAGATTCCGTTCCGCGGCGTCCTCTCCCAGCACCTGCGCGGCATCCCGGCGCTTTTCCAGCAGTCCCAGCGGCGACGGCATCGCCCCCCTGTTCGGCCTCGACGATCAGACGGCGAATCCCTCCCGCAGAACCCCGCGCACCACACCTGAACAGCGAAAAGTCATAGCCAAGTTCGGATTACGGATGGCTTCTCAGAGGGGGAGGACTGGTGATGCAGCAGGAGCGTTGGGGGCACTGGCGCTCGCAGCCCCGCTCGGGGGAAGCGGCTCGCCTGGTCCGTGCCTGGTACCGGCGCGTGGAGCGCTCTGCCTGCAAGGCGGCCGTCGGCCGCGCCGGCCGGGCCCCCTCAGCCCGGCTGGCCGTGGGAGCCCGCCTCGAGAGTCGCCCGAAGGGTGGCCAGGGTTGAGGCGATGCGGTTCAGGTCGTCAGGGGGAACCGCCGCGGTCAGCGAGATGAGTTCGCTTTCGGCAATGGGGCGAGAAGCGGCCGACTGTTTCTTGCCCTCGGATGTGAGGCGGAGGACGGACGAGCGGCGGTCCTGGGGGTGCGCGACCCGCAGGCACCAGCCCGCAGCCACCAGCCGGTCGACCGCCTTGCTGACGGCCCCCACGGTGATCGCCAGTTCGCCGACGATGTCGAGAACGCGGCACCCCGGCAGGCGGTCGATGATCTCCAGAAGCTCGAACTGTCCCAGCCCCAGGCCTTGTTCGGCGCGCAGCCGGGCGCTCACCGCGTTGTAGAGCTGGGTCTCGACGCGGACGAGGTCGGTGAAGGTCGGGTGACGTGGCTCACAGCGAACCTCCATTAGATTCCTGGGAATCATCTTCCTTGGAATCCGGTTGGGCTCAGGCAGATGGATTCCCAGGAATCCATCCTCGCACCCCGACCCATGGAGGCTCCACATGTCCCGACAGCAGCGCGACGCCCTGGATGCCACGCTCCGTTCCGCCCCTCGTAGCGAGACGCGGCCCACTCTCGAGAAGCAGCGCAGCGGTTTCACCGCAGCTGTCACCCGCCCAGCGCCGGAGGGCGTGGTCACCCGCAGGACCGTCCTGGGCGGGCGGCCGACCCTGGAGCTGGAGCCGGCCAAAGTCTCCGGCCGCGGCCGGCTGCTCTACCTGCACGGCGGCGGCTACGTCATCGGCTCACCGGACACCCATGCAGGGCTGGTCGGTGAACTGGCCCGCCGCGCCGGGCTGCGAGCGATGTCGGTGGATTACCGGCTGGCGCCCGAGCACCCTTTCCCCGCGGCCGTCGACGACGGGCTAGCGGCCTATCGAGAGCTGCTGGCGGCGGGTACCGACCCACGGGACCTCGTCATGGCCGGTGACTCCGCCGGTGGCGGCTTGAGCATCGCCACGCTGCTCGCGGCCCGGGAGGCCGGGCTGCCGCAACCAGCCGCCGTGGTCGTCTTCTCCCCCTGGGTCGACCTCACCCTCGCTGGCGGAAGCATCCATTCCAAGGAGGGCGCCGACCCCATATTCACCGAGGCCGACGTGCGCGCCTACGCCGATCTCTACGTCGGCGCAGGCGACCGGGCGCATCCCCTGGCCAGCCCGGTGTTCGCCGACCTCACCGGACTGCCCCCACTACTCGTACAGGTCGGGGCGAACGAGGTGCTGCTCGACGACGCGGTCCGGCTGGCCGGCCGCGCGGGCGCCGACGACGTCGAGGTCACGCTCGAAGTCGGGCCCGGCCTCCCCCACGTCTTCCAGCACCACTACGGCCGCCTCGACGAGGCGGACGCCGCACTCGACCGCGCCGCCCGCTTCCTCACCGCCCACCTCGGCGCCGGGCACCCGGGCGCCGACCGTCTCGAACCGGTCCACTGACGCCGAGCCCGGTGGCCTGCACGTGATGTCGGCGACGCTCGCAGGAGCACCATCGCCGACATCACGAGTTCAACTTCAGTAGCCGGGAGCGGAGCCCACAGGTCCGGTAGCAGTAGAACACCGGGCCCATGTCGGGTTCAGGCCCCGAGCAGCGGCAGAAGCCGCTCGTGACTGCGAGGGCTCCGGCGTGAGAGTAGCGCCGGGAAACCGGCTCTGACCTCAGCGAACAGAACGTTTTCCGCGCACAAAGATGCGTCATCTGGTCATTGACCGGCGATCGGCGGCAGAGCCAGGGTGGTGGAGAGACATCGGATTCCGATCACCCGGTTCCGGTCACCGAACTGCGTGCAGGAGGCCGTGATGTTCCAGACAGACACCCGCGAACACACCGGGTTCGGGGAAGGCTGCGCAGCCGCTACCGCCGGCACGACCACACCCCCCGTACCGGCGGTCTGCGGCGAACTGTTCTTCCAGCGCTGCCTCTGGTGCGGCACTGCGGACTACCGCCGCTCGTTCTGCCGTGCCTGCGGGTCCATGGCCTTCAACCGGGAACGCAGCGCGGGCGCTGGGGTCGTCGTGCGCCGCAACGGCCACGCCCAGCAGAACACGTGGTTCGTCGCGATGGACGAGGGCTTCAACCTGCTCTGCCAGATCACCGTGACGGCGCCGGTCGTGGCGGCGGTCGGGGCACGGGTGCGTGTCGTACGAGCCGTCGCCCCACCCGGCCGGGGACTTCCCGTCGTCGAACTCACCCACCCGGCGCCGCTTTCGCAGCGCTGGTGGTGAGGGGAAACGGCTCCGGCGGAGCCATGTTCGCGTGGACGGAACGAACAGAGAGGAGGGTGCGTGAGCAACCAGCACAACGCGCCGGACGAATGGGCCGGCGTACTCGACGGAGCAGGGCGCGGCGCGCTGGACGGTCTGCGCATCGTCGACTTCTCCCGGGTCCTCGCGGGACCCTACGCCACCATGCTCCTCGCCGACCTCGGCGCCGACGTGGTGAAGGTCGAGCGGCCGGGCCTCGGAGACGACACGCGGGCCTGGCATCCCCCGGCCGGCCACGACGGCACATCGACCTATTTCCTGAGCGTCAACCGGAACAAGAGGTCCGTCGTCCTGGACCTCACGACCGAGGCCGGCCTGGAACACGCTCGGGCCCTGGTCGCCGAGTCCGACGTGCTCGTGGAGAACTTCCGTCCCGGCACGATGGAACGGCTGGGTCTCGGCCATCGCGAACTCCGCGCCAGGCACCCGGGGTTGGTCTACTGCTCGATCAGCGGTTTCGGCAGCGGCGCGGGCGCGGCGATCCCGGGATACGACCTGCTCGTACAGGCCGTCGGCGGCCTGATGAGCGTGACCGGGGACGCGGCGGGGGAGCCGGTGAAGGCGGGTGTGGCCCTGGTCGATGTGATCACCGGCCTGCACGCCGCACTCGGCGTCCTCGCGGCGCTACGGCACAGGGACGCCACGGGTGAGGGCCAGCGTGTGGAGGTGAACCTGCTCGCCTCGCTGCTGTCGGCCATGGTCAACCAGGCGTCGGCGTTCGCCGTCGCCGGTGTGGTCCCGGGCCGCATGGGCAACGCGCACCCGAGCATCGCCCCGTACGAGACCTTCCCGGCCGCCGATCGTCCCATCGCGATCGCGGTGGGCAACGACCGGCAGTTCGCCGCGCTCGCCGAGGCCGTCGGGGATCCCGGGCTCGCGCGCGACGACCGCTTCCGCACCAACGCCGACCGGGTCGCCCACCGCGCCGAACTGCGGGACATCCTGATCGCACGGCTCAGCGCCGCCGGCGCCGACCACTGGTCGGCCGTCCTGCTGGCCGCGGGTGTGCCCGCCGGACCCGTCAACACCCTCGACGAGGCATTTGACTTCGCCGAGAAGCTCGGCCTTCCCAGCATCGTCAACATTCCTGCCGCACCCGCCGACGGAGTAGCGGGCAAGACCTCCCGCCAGGTCGCGAGTCCCATCGCACTGAGCGGCACACCCGCGCAGTACCGCCTTCCGCCGCCGAGCCTGGGCCAGCACACCGCGGAGATCCTCGACCGCTTGTCCGACCACGCCTCCGCGGCGAAGGGAGCGGTCACATGATCGTCCCCGGCGCAGAAACCACTACCGAACCGACCCTTACGACCACCAGGAGCCCACGATGAGCCGCAAGCCGATCAAGGACCCTCTCGACCTGCTCGACCTCTCCTCCAGCCTCACTGACGAGGAACGCGAGATCCAGGCCACCGTCGCCAAGTTCCTCGCCGACCAGGTACGCCCGCACATCGGCGAGTGGTTCGAGAACGCCCACTTCGCCCGTGAACTCGCCCCCGAGCTCGGCAAGCTGGGCGTACTCGGCATGCACCTCGAAGGCTACGGCTGCGCCGGGACGAACGCGGTCAGCTATGGCCTTGCCTGTCTGGAGCTGGAGGCGGCGGACTCCGGATTCCGCAGCTTCGTCTCGGTGCAGGGCTCGCTGTCGATGTTCTCCATCTGGAAGTGGGGTTCGGAGGAGCAGAAGCAGGAGTGGCTGCCCCGGCTCGCCGCCGGTGAGGCGATCGGCTGCTTCGGCCTGACCGAGCCCGATTTCGGCAGCAACCCCGCCGGGATGCGCACCAGGGCTGTCCGCGACGGCGACGACTGGATCCTGAACGGCTCCAAGATGTGGATCACCAACGGCGGTATAGCCGATGTGGCCACGGTGTGGGCACAGACCGAGGACGGTGTCCGCGGCTTCCTCGTGCCGCGCGGGACGCCCGGATTCACCACCCAGGACATCAAGCAGAAGATGTCGCTGCGCGCATCCATCACCTCGGAGCTGTACTTCGACAACGTGCGGCTGCCCGACTCGGCGCGGCTACCGCTCGCGGAGGGCCTGCGCGGACCGCTGTCCTGCCTGAACGAGGCCCGTTTCGGCATCCTGTTCGGCGCGGTCGGCGCGGGCCGCGACTCGCTCCAGGCGGCCATCGAGTACGCCGACTCCCGGGTGCAGTTCGACAAGCCGATCAGCGCATTCCAGCTCACCCAGAAGAAGCTCGCCGACATGACCGTGTCCCTGAGCAGCGCCGCGCTGCTCGCCGTGCACCTGGGCCGGCTCAAGGACCAGCACCGCATCCGGCCGGAGCAGATCAGCGTCGGCAAGCTCAACAACGTCCGGGAAGCGCTCGCCATCGCACGGGAGTGCCGCACTGTCCTGGGGGCCAACGGCATCTCCCTGGAGTACTCGCCGCTGCGCCACGCCAACAACCTGGAGTCCGTCCTGACCTACGAAGGCACCAGTGAGATGCACACCCTGGTCGTCGGGCAGGCGATCACAGGGCAGGCGGCATTCCGCTGACCGCTGACCGTCGGAGACTGAGCGTGGTCGCGGCCGAGCACCGCATCTCCCGCCGCGACGTCAGTCGTTGATTTCGCCGACGCAGCAGTCTGCGGCCCGTGAACAATCGTTGACGGGTGCTCGGTGTCTGCGTGCACGGGCAGTGCACGCGGACACCGGTAGAGGGCCGTGGTGTGACAGGCTCGTCCCTCGCCCCTCGCTGCTGGCTGCCGCCCTCAGGCCGCCTGGTAGCTGAAGAACCCCTGTCCCGACTTGCGGCCCAGCAGACCCGATTCGACCATGCGGCGCAGCAGCGGGGGAGGGGCGTACTGCGGTTCCCGGTACTCCTCGTACAGTGCCTCGCCGATGGCCGCCACCGTGTCCAGGCCGATGAGGTCGGCGAGGCGCAGTGGGCCCATGGGGTGGGCGCAACCGGCGGTCATCCCTGTATCGATGTCCTCCGCCGTCGCCGTGCCGGAACCGACCATCCGCACTGCCGCCAACAGGTAGGGAATCAGCAGGGAGTTCACCACGAAGCCCGCACGGTCCTGGGTGACGATCGTCTTCTTGCCCAGGACTTCGCCCGCGAAGGCACGCGCGCGCAGTTCCGTGGCCTTCGAAGTGTGCAAAGAGGGGATCACCTCGACCAGCGGCATCACGGGGACCGGGTTGAAGAAGTGCAACCCGATCACCGCTTCCGGACGCCCGGTCGCGGCCCCGAGGCGGGCGATGGGGATCGAGGAGGTGTTGCTGGCCAATATGGCCGCCGGGTCGGTCACCACCTCGCCCAGCTGCCGGAACAGAGCGGTCTTGGCCTGCTCGTTCTCGACGGCGGCCTCGACGACCAGGTCCGCCCCGGCCATGAGGGAGAGGTCGGCGGTGGCCGAGAGCCCGGCCAGGGCATGTGTGCGGTCCTCCGGGGTGATGGCGCCGCGCTGCTCCGCCTTGAGCAGGGAGTCCGCCACGCCGGCCAGTCCGGCCCGCGCCCTGTCCTCGGTCACGTCGCACAACGTGACGTGCAACCCGGCCCGGGCGCAGACCTCGGTGATGCCCCGGCCCATCTGCCCGGCGCCGACGACGCCCACGTGCTTGATCGATGTCATGTGCTCCTCCGACTGTCCCGTCCGTCCGGCGGTGCTCGACCGACGCCGGACGGTCTGTGCTGCAGTGTTGAGCGTAAGTCGGGTACAACCCCTCTGACCTGCTTGGACAGTGCGTCATCCGCGTACAAACATGCGCCGGTTCGTCGTTGACCGGCTGTACCGGGCGGCTCCACACTGCTGTGATTCGCCGACTTCGACTGCCGGCTGCTTCCGCGAGATTCACGCCCCTGGTGATCGACCGTGCTGAGATCGGCCATGCTGACTGGGCGTCAGGCTCTCGCCGGACGCCTCCTGCCGAAGATCCAGGGCCTCAGCCGACCGTGACCGGCGCTGCAGCCGCCTCCCGCAGTCGGCGGATCACGCTGCGAACCGCGGGCGAGGTCTCGCCCCTGCGGTAGGCGCCCACCAGCCGGGTGGTCAGCTGTACGTCCGCCAGGGGACGGTAGGCAACCCCCGGGATGTTCACGCGGCGCAGTGAAGCGGGGACCAGAGCGACCGCGAGACCACCGCCCACCAGTGTCAGGGCTGCGATGAAGTCGCGGACCGGGGGAGCGCACCGAGGGCTGAAGCCCCCTTGCTCCGCCACGTCGAGTATCTGGTCGCGGCAGCCGTACTCCTCGTCGAAGTGCGGGGCCACGAAGCACTCGTCGCGCAGCTTCGCCGCCGGTACCGCCTCGTACGCCGCCAGCGGTGCGCCGGCCGGCAGCGCCAGGACGACGTCCTCGGTGAGGAGGCAGGTGGCTGTGACGTCGGGCGGGTACTCCGGCCGCCACCGCAGAAAGCCGACGTCGATGTCCCCGCAGGCCAGCGCCTCCAGCTGGGCCGGTGTCTCCAGCTCGCGGACCTGCACCGTCAGCTCGGTGCCGGTGGCCGCGCAGCGGGTGAGGACGTCGGTCAGGACTCCGGAGAACGCGGCCGAGGCGACGTACGCGATCTGGGCATGCCCCAGCTCCCCGCGGCCGGCACGCCGGCCCACCGCCTCGGCCCGGGCGGCCTGGGCGAGGGTCAGCCGCGCTTCCTCGAGGAACAGCCGCCCGGCGCTGGTCAGGGCCGGGCGCGTGCGCCGTCCGCGGTCGATCAGCCGCACGCCCAGGTGCGACTCCAGCGCCCTGACCTGGGCGCTGAGTGCCGACGGTGCCAGGTGCAGACGATCCGCGGCCCGCGCGAAGTGCAGTTCCTCCGCGACGGTGACGAACGATTCCAGCCAGCGCAGTTCCATCGGCTCCTCAGTCCTGTCGGGTCTGTGCCGACGAGAGTACGGCCGTGCGCACGGCCTGCGGGAAGAGGACCCCGCGGCGGCGTCAGGGCAGAACAGGACCGCCGCGGGGCGAGTGGGGGGGCGTCCTTTCCGGGGTGTCTTGCAGGGGCTCACGATGTGTTTCAGGGGTCACTATGTTTTTCAGAGAATTTCGAGCATTTCAGGGGATTACGACATAGTTGCTGAATCCACCGTCGCGGTCCGTGGTACGTCCCGATATCGCTTCGTTGACCTTCGCCAGCGGGAAGGGCTTGGTGATCAGATAGGACAGGTCCAGGGCGCCCGTGGCCACCATGTCGGCGATCTCCTGGCCCTGCGCGGTGCTGAACCAGTTGGAGCCGATCAGCTGGACCTGCTCGTCCATGAGCCACTTCACGTCCACAGGCAGCCGGTCGGCCACACCGCCGACGTTGATCACCTTGCCACCGCGGCGGACGCCCAGCATGGAGTCCAGCATCGACTCCACCGGGGCCTTGGCGCCCAGGGCGCTGATGACGAAGTCCGCCCCCTCGCCGCCGGTGCGGGACTTCGCCCACGCGCCGGAGGAGCCCTCGCCCAGCCGCATGACCTCGATCCGATCCGGGGCCAGTTCCTTGACGCGCTTGAGGAGCTCCTCGTTGCGGCCGGTTCCCAGGACCCTGGAGACTCCCGACGCCAGCGCGAGGAGAGTCGCGGCGACGCCGAGGGTGCCGGTGATCCCGTCGATCAGCGCGACCTGGCCGGGGCCGGCCGCGGCGTGCCTGAGGGCACCGTACGACGTGCCGATGTAGCCGAGTTTGCCGGCCTGTTCGAACGTCATGTTGTCGGGGATGTTGACGATCGAGTACTGCGGCGCCGTCATGTACTCGCAGAAGCCGCCGTAGGGGTAGAGGTCGAAGATCCGCTGACCGTCGCGGGAGGTGCTGAAGTAGCCGTTCAGGGTGAAGTAGCGGCAGCGGCTGAGCTCGCCGCCGCGGCACACCTGGCAGCTGCCGCAGGACCGCAGCGGGCTCACATAGACCCTGTCGCCGGGCTGGGTGCCCAGCACCGCCTCGCCGACCGCCTCGACCACGCCCGCCGGGTCCAGGCCGAAGATCGCGGGAAGCTTGGGCAGCGGCTGGTGCGGGTACCAGGTGGGCCAGTTGTTGATCACGTTGGCCATGTTCGGCACGATTCCGCAAGCTTTGACCCGCACCAGCACATCGGTCGGCCGTGGGGTGGGCACGTCGATCGTGTCCACGGACATCGGCTCACCGAGGGCATGCAGTCGAGCAGCGAGCATTTTCGCCATTGAAATACTCCTTGAAACCGCTCCGTCCCGATGACCGGGGGACGGAGACATTCTTTTCGGCGACCGGGAACTATGAATTCGGCAACGAACTCGGGAAGGGATTCGGGTAGTTGTCCTCGAGGTCGATGTCCAGCAGGCCCATGATGCGGACGCCGGAGTTGTACCAGGCGATGGACAACGACAGTTCGACCAGCTGCCGCTCCGACAGGCGCTCGGCAGCGGCACGCCACGTCTCCTCGGAGACATGGACCTGCAGTGTGGACTCCTCGGCGAGGCGCATGACCGCCTTCTCCGTCTCGTCGAACAGGTCGGACGCCTCGAAGTTGGCCACCGCCGCCAGCTGTTCCTCGGTGAGGCCCGCCTTGAGCCCGTGCGACTGGTGATGCGCGACCTCGTACGCGGACCGGGTCGCGTGGCCCACGGTCAAGATCGCCAGTTCACGCAAGCGGGGGCTGAGGTCGGCGGCCCGCAGCGAGTTGGCGTAGGTCAGGAAGGCGTCCAGCTGCGCGGGCGCGTGGGTGAGGGCCAGGAAGATGTTCGCCGTCGGTACCTTGCGTTCGGTCTCCAGCCTGTCGTACAGCGGCTTCAGTGACTCGTCCGCATCCTCGCGGCGAAGGTAGGGCACTCGTGCCATGTCGTCTCCTCGGGGGACGGGCATACGAAGGTCAGGGACTGGGATGCGAGAGGTCAGGGGAGGGGCTGTTCGAGCAGGAACCGCTCGAGCGACATCGGCTTCGGCGGCTCGGCCGGCGGGACCTGGGGCGCGCCGACGAAGGTCGACGCCTCGAAGTACCACTTCTCCAGGGCCGGCAGGCCCCAGCGCGCGTTGGTGCTCAGTGATGCCGCGTCCCAGCGCACGGGCTCGATCTCGGCGTCGATCGTCTGGTAGTGGCTGTTGAAGACCTCCACCCGGTGGCCGTCGGGGTCGCGGAGGTAGGCGAAGAGCATCCCGCCCGGACCGTGCCGCCCCGGGCCCCGCTCCACGCCGTCGCCGTAGCCGAGGATGCCCGCCCAGTCGCAGGCGGTGAAGATGTCGCGGCTCTCGGAGACGGTGTACGCGAAATGGTGCAGGGCGGGGCCGGTGTTCTCGACGATCGCCAGGTCCAGGCAGGTGCCCTTGCGGTACATGAACGCGCCCAGCAGCTTGTCGCCGTGCTCCAGGTACTCCGAGTTGCGGAAGCCGAGTTCGCTGTAGAACGCGCACAGCTCGTAGGTGTCGGGCGCGAAGATCTGGTAGTGGTCCAGCCGCTGCGCGTGGGCACCCTTGTACAGCTCGAAGTTGATGTGCAGCCGCGGCCGGGTCTCCATGGTCGCGCACAGTTCGAGCGGCGTGCCGATGGGGTCGCTGACGTGCAGGGTGCGGCCCTGGTACGGGACGTCGACCCACTCGGCGGGCAGTCCCCGCTCACGGAACCAGGCGTACGCCAGGTCGAGGTCCTCGTCGAAGAAGACCCGGAAGCCGATTCTGCGGCAGCTGCCCGCGACCTCCTCGTCCAGCTCCAGCACGAGACTGTGGTGGCAGGCCTCGGCCAGGCCGCGGAGGTGGCAGGTGCGCTCGTCCTCGTCGCTGACGACGAGTCCGAGGGCGTTCACGTAGAAGTTCCGGCTCTCGGCCAGATCGGCGACCGTGAGACGAACGTGGCTGGAGCGGGTGATGTTGAAACTCGGGCGCAGATTGACGGGTGGCAGCATGCTGGTCTCCGTGCTCCGGTCGGCTCTGGATTTCGATGACTGTATTACTGCGAAGCCGTTTTACGGCTCGGTCGTGGACGGCCCGGCTCCGGCGAATGTGAAGGCGGACCATCCGCTGAATTCCGCGGATTCACCGAGGGACTCCTCGATACGAAGAACCTCGTTCCACTTGGCCATTCGCTCGGAGCGCGTGAACGAGCCCACTTTCAGCTGGCCCGCGTCCCAGCCGACGCTCAGGTGCGCGATGGTCACGTCCTCGGTCTCGCCGGACCGGGCCGAGACGATGGTGCCGAAACCGGCTTCTTTCCCGGCACGCAGCGCCTGGAAGGCCTCCGTGACCGTGCCGGCCTGGTTCGGCTTTATGAGGACGGCGTTCGCCGCCCCGTTGGTGGCCGCGGTCTCCACCCGCTTGGCGTTCGTGACCAGGTAGTCGTCGCCGATCACCTGGCATCGGTGGCCGTGGCGCCGGGTGAACTCCACCATGCCTTCGTGGTCGTCCTCGCCCACCGGGTCCTCGACCGAGAGGATCGGATACTGCTCGATCCAGCTGCCCAGCATGTCGATCAGGGCTTCCGTGTCCAGCGTGCGCTCGTCCAGGGCCAGCGTGTACCGCCCGCCGCTGCCGAACTGCGAGGCCGCGACGTCCAGCGAGATGCCGACCTGGGACGAGGGCGCGAAGCCCGCGGTCTCGATCGCCAGGGTCAGCGTCTCCAGCGCCTCCTCGTTGGAGTCGAACGCCGGCCAGAAGCCGCCCTCGTCGGCCACGCCCTGGGCCTTGCCCGCCTTGCGCATCAGGCTTCCGGCCGCCCGGTAGATCTCCGCCGTCCAGTCCAGGGCCTCGGAGAAACTCCCTGCCGCGGGGCAGACGACCATGAAATCCTGCACGTCGACGCGGCGATCGGCGTGGGCGCCGCCGCCGAAGATCTGGATCTCCGGCAGCGGGATGCGGACCGGCCGTCCGCCTGCCAGGTGCCGCCACAGGGGTACGCCCGCCGACGCGGCGGTTGCGTGCAGGACAGCCATGGACGTGGCCACGATCGCGTTGCCGCCGAGACGGCTGCGGTCGGGCGTTCCGTCGAGGTCCACCAGCAGGCGGTCGATCGCCTCCTGATCGGTCGCGTCGCGGTTCAGGAGAGCGGGCGCGATCTCGTGGTTCACCGAGCCCACCGCGCGGTGGACGTCGAGTCCGCCGAAGCGGCTGCCGCCGTCGCGCAGGTCGAGTGCTTCGCCCTGGCCCGTCGAGGCCCCCGCCGGTGCGATGGCCCGCCCGATCGTTCCGTCCGCGAGGTGAGCTTCCACCTCGACGGTCGGCCGGCCGCGTGAGTCCCACACCCTGCGGCCGTACAGCTGGGCGATCCGCGTGTCTGTCATTGCGGTGCAACCTTTCGGAGTCGGGACGATCGAGGTGGTGAGCGGGGGTCCGCGCTCGTGCCCGTCAGGGCGGGACGGGGGTCTCCGCAGCCGCAGGCATACGGAGGGTCCTCGTCGGCGAACCGGTGCGACGGACCTTGCGCGGCGGCACCCGGATCGGTGCGGGGGCGCTGCGCGCGAGCGAAGGGTGGTGCGGCTCTCTTCGGTGTCGTCGGCGGGGCCTGTGTCGTTGTCAGCACCGACGCGAGAGTCCGTGCGCGGAGGGCGATCACGAGGTCAAGCTACGGCCACTGTCCTATGCTATCGATAGCGCAATCGTGCGAAGTTTTGGTGGTCGTGTCAAGAGTCGGGTGATGGGTTCCATCTCGTGGGTACGCCGTTCCGTCAGTCCTGTTGGGTCTTTCGCTGGAGTGGTGCTATCGTTAGCATGCTCCGTAGTCTTCCATGGTGCTCCGTGGTGCTCCGGCAAGGACTCCGGCGGACCCGCTCTTCCTGGACGGACGGACAGCACAGGCAGGCGCGGGTCCGCCGGGCCGGATCGCGACAGACGTGAAGCCGGGCCTGCTACGGCACCCGAGGCATCTGCAGCGCTGGTGAACGGCGCCGAGAACACGAAGGTGCCCGGCGCGCATCGCTCCGGGCACCTTCGTGTCTGCGGGTGAGTCCACCCAGGGCTCAGCGGGACCGGGACGAGGCCGTTCCAGTAGGGGCCGCAGTGCTGCCGCGCAGGATCAGAGATCCCGGGGAGACCGACGTGTACGGGCTGTCGTTGCTCGCCTTGGTCTTGAGCCGGCGCATCAGCCACAGCGCGCAGCCGGTCGCCATCTCCTGGATCGGCAGGCCGATGGTGGTGAGCCCGGGGCCCCACCAGGAGAAGCCGGGCTCGTCCCCGAACCCGACCACGGACAGTTCGCCGGGCACCTTCACACTCTGTTCGGACAACTCCTCCAGGACGCCCAGGGTGAGCTGGATCGATCCCAGCACGAGCGCGGTGGGCGCGTCCGGTCCCTGCAGCAGCCGGCGCACGGCCTGGCGGCCGTGGTCCACGGACGACGGCGGCCCCAGCTCCGTGCGCCCGGCGTCGTCCGGCAGGCCGCCCTCGCGCAGGGCGGTGCGGAAGCCGCGCAGACGCTCCGCGCCCGTGGGCAGCTCCTCGGGACCGCCCATGTACGCGATGCGGGTGTGGCCCTGGGTCACCAGGTGGGCCGTGGCCTGACGCAGCGCCTCGTGGTCGTCGACGCCGAACCACTGGGAGCCCAGTGACGGGTGGCGGCGCAGCAACTGCAGGTGCGCCACGGCGCGCAGGAGCTTGACCGACTCGCTGTGCGGACGCGCGGTGGGCACGATGATGATGCCCGCCACGCGGTTCGCGGACAGCTCCCGCAGATGGCGCAGCTCCACCATTCGGTCGTCGTCGGTCTCCGAGAGCATCAGCTGGAAGCCCTCGGCCTCCATGTTCTTGGACAGCTCGTGCGCGATGGTCGAGTAGAAGCTGTTGCGGATGTCCGGGATCACCAGCGCGACCACATTGCTGGACGCGCCGCGCATCATCCGGGCCGCGCGGTTGCCGACGTACCCCATCTCGGAAGCGGCCTGCCGGACCCGGAACTTGGTCTCCTCGCTGATCCGCGCATCGTCGGCGAGCGCCCTGCCGACCGTCGAGACGGAGATCCCGAGGCGTTCGGCGATGTCCCTGGTCGTGATCACGTGAGGGGTCCCCTTCGAGTGACTGGTCCCGTGCCCGTTACTTTCCGTATGCCAACGATAGCACTCGCGTCGCGCTCCGTGGTCGGAGAGATGGGAAGCCGAGGCTGACCGCCACTGTCGTGCTAACGTTAGCACTGACTGGATGGGCCATGCAGCCGCCCGTGGCTGCCTAGGTGTGGAGGTTCCCGTGCGGATCGTCAGGTATGCCGTCGGCGGTGTGCGCCACTACGGAGAACTCGAAGCCGGTGACGCCGGAATCGCGAGATTCGAAGGTGATCCCTACATCGGGCTGACCCCCACTGGGTGCATCGACGAAGTCGGCGACGTGGTCATTCTGCCGCCGCTCGACCGACCCCGGATCTTCGGATTCGCCTACAACTATGCCGCGCACGTCGACGAGACCGACCGCGACGTTCCTGACGTTCCCGTGTGCTTCATGAAGCCGAGCACGGCGGTTGTCGGGCCGGGCGACGCCATCGTCTATCCGGCGGATGGTGAACTGATCCATTTCGAGGGCGAGTTGGTCGTCGTCATCGGAAAGGAAGCCCGCCATGTGAAGCCCTCCGAAGCCCATGAGTACGTCCTCGGCTATACGTGTGGCAATGACGTCAGCGACCGCATCGTCCAGCGCAAGGAAAGCAAATTCGGGACGCTGCTGATAGGGAAGGGGCAGGACACATTCGCGCCCCTCGGGCCGGTCATCGCCACCGGACTCGACCCCTCGGGGCTGTCGCTGACGACCCGGGTGAACGGCACCGTGATGCAGTCGGCGAGCACGGCCGACCTGCTGCTCGGCGTTCCCGACATCGTCAGTTACCTCAGCCGCTATCTGACGCTGCTGCCCGGAGACGCGATCATGACCGGCACGCCGTCCGGAGTCGGACCGATCCGCCCCGGAGACGAGGTCGAGGTGGAGATCGAGGGCATCGGCGTCCTGCGCAACCCGGTCGTGGCCGAGAGCCGTTGACCTCGGAGATCCCCGGGCGGCCGCGCGCCCCGGGCCTGCCACCGATCGCCGGTGGCAGGCCCGGGGCGCGTCGCTGGCATGTCCCCTGGAACGGCCCGTGGTCTTCTTCGTACAGCACTTCCCGCGGAGGTTTAGCGGACCGCGTTGTTGAACCGCGCGGGACGGACGAAGGTCAGGGCGGCGACGCCCACCAGCGGCAGGAGCGTGACCTGCAGCAGCCCTGCCCGGCTCCAGCCGAAGGAGTCCACCAGGGCGGCGAAGAGCAGGCCCGAGAACGCTGCCGTTCCGTAGTAGCTGGTGACGAAGAGACCGGAGGCGCGTCCGATCTGTTCCGGGCGGACGGCCCGCTGTATCGCACTGTTGGTGTTGGGGTAGATGAAGCCCAGCCCGAAGGCGCCCATGAGGAAGGCGAACACGCACTGCACGCCGACTCCCGCATGCGTCTCGTAGATGCACACGCCGATGGCGGAGACGGCCAGCAGGCTCAGGATCAGCAGGTTGCGCTGGTTCACGCGGTCGCCGAGCCAGCCGCCGAGAACGGCCGTCATGCCGCCGAAACCGAGGAGGCTCATGGCCAGCGCGGCCTGCTCGGCGCTGTAGTGCAGCGAGGTGATGAGGTACGTCGGGTAGAGGCCGAGGAACCCGTAGATGGCCACACCGCTGACGACCGAGTGGACCGCCAACGCGAGGGTGTTGCGGTTGTAGGCGGAGGCGGGCATGTACTCGTAGCTCTTGACCGAGACGACCTTCTCGGCGGAGTGCTCGGTCAGACCGGCCTTCACGAGAAACAGCGAGGCGGCGGCTATCAGCAGCCCGGCCGTACCGAACAGGTAGAAGGGCGAGCGCCAGGTGCCGTGCATGCTCATGAGCCGGACGCCGATCAGCGGGGCGATGAACACGCCGATGGAGTAGCCCACGCCGATGGTGCCGAAGGCGAGGCCTCGCCGTCGGGCGAAGAAGGCGCCGAGTGCGGCGAAGATGGCGGCGGACTGCATGCCCTCGCCGAAGCCGGAGACGACGCGGTACACCGTCATGTCGGCGAAACCGGTCGCCAGCGGTGTGGCCATCGTGCCGAGGGAGTAGATGACGATGCTGACCAGGAGCACGGTCTTGCGGCGGAAACGGTCCAGGAGATAGCCCGCGGGCAGGCCGGCCAGGGCCATGCCGAGGGTGAAGTTCGTCGCCAGCAGTCCGCCCTGATCCAGCGAGAACCCGTACTCCTGACGGATGTTGGGCAGCAGCGGAGGGAAGACCTGGCGGTCCATGGCGTTGACCATGTAGGAGAGGACCACCAGCAGGAAGCCCACTGCGATCGTGGCCCGGGAAATGGGCGCGCGGTGGCTTTCCTGAGTGTCGTCGGCGGGCGCTGCGTTGGTATCGAGTTGCGCTGCGTGCGTCATTGCGGCTCCTGAGGGGGAATGGGCCACGGCGGCAGGCCGCGGCGGATCCAACGCCCGTACGGGGCCGCACGGGCGACAAGGAAGAGAAGCGATGAGAACCACGAAGAGAAGCGGTGAGCTGAACGACTAAGAGAAGCCGTGAGCTGAACACGGACTCGATCGAGTCGGCGACGGCGAGGCGGGCGCCGACTGACGGAAATGGGGCGACGGGCTTCCGCACGGTCGGACGCAGCATGCGGAATTCAGCCGTATATCGCCTGTCGGGGACATCCGTGGCTATGACGTCTTCGACGGCCGGGCCCGGTGCGGACCTGTATCTGCCACAGGGTCGGCGTTGGCAGAAACCATGAGGGGAAGTCCCCTGCGCGTCAAGATGTGAACGGCGGATTTCTTTGGCGCGTCTCGTATTCCCCGTGGTGACGGGGTTTCTTTGCTCTCGACGAGCCCTGCCTCGGGGTGCCGGCGATCAGGGTGTGTGTCGCACTCTTGACGTGTCGAAGACCCTGAATGCTATCGTTAGCATCATGTGGCTGTGACACAGTGAAACGACGTGTCCCGACATCCCGTGACCCGTCCCAGGGAGGTACGGCGGCGTCTCCACCGACCACAAGTCGGCGAGCGCCGGCGCCCATCCGAGCCCAGTGACCCGACCCTCTCCCCTCTCCACCCCGCCCATGGCGGCCGACGGCCTCATCGGACATGCCGTCAGCCGCCCTTCCGGGTGACGATCAGACCTGCTGACCGGATGTGACCGGGCGGGACGCCAGGCCGGCCGCATCGACCGCATCGGCCGCACGATTCTGCGAGGACGACCTGCCATGACACCATCGAGCCGCCCAGGCACCGTGCTGCTCACCGACTACGCCTGGCCCGACGACTCCGTCGAGCGATCGGTCATCGAGGGCGCGGGCCACACCCTGGTGACCGGCCCCGCCGCGCCCGCCTCCGCCGAGGCGATCGAGAAGCTGGTCGCCGAGCATCGGCCCGCCGGGATCCTGACCTGCTGGGCGCCCGTCTCGGCCACCGCGATCGGCACGTCGCCGGATCTGCGGATCGTGGCCAGGCTCGGCGTCGGCCTGGACAACATCGCCGTGGACGCCGCGACCGAGCGCGGCGTGTGGGTCACCAACGTGCCGGACTACTGCGTCGAGGAGGTCTCCGACCACGCCGTCGGCATGGTGCTGGCCTGGACCCGCGGCCTGGCCGTGTTCGACCGGGAGGTCCGTGCGGGCCGCTGGGACCCCGCGAGCGCCCGGCTGCGCCGGCTGGCGACACTGACCTGCGGCGTCGTGGGATACGGGCGCATCGGACGGGCCACCGTGCGCAAGCTCGGCGCGTTCGGCTGCCGGATCCTCGCCCACGACCCGCACCCGCCGAAGGACGCGCCCGGAGTGGAGATGGTGAGCCTGGAGGAGCTGCTGCGCCGCAGCGACGTGGTGATCCTCCATGTGCCGCTCACACCCGGCACGCACCACCTCGTCGGCGCCGGGCAGTTGGGGCTGATGAAGCCGGGCGGCCTGCTGGTCAACGTCAGCCGTGGCGGTCTGGTGGACACCGACGCGGTCGTCAAGGCGCTGGACAGCGGGCAGTTGGACTCGGCCGCCCTCGACGTACTGGAGAGCGAACCCCACGTCCCCGCGGGACTGCTGGACCAGCCGGGCGCGCTGCTCACCCCGCATGTCGCCTTCTCCTCCGACGCCTCGGTCACCGAACTGCGCCGCCGTGCCGCCGAGGAGGTCGTACGGACACTGGCGGGCCACGCGCCGGCCCACGCCTGCAACAACCCTGGCGGCAGCACCAGCGGTAGTGACAGTGGCAACGGCCCGACCGCCGGCTCGGGCGACCGGCGATGAGCGCGACCTCCGCGCAGGCGGGCCCGGACCTCGCGCTGCCCGACTTCCTGATCGCCCACAAGCTTGCACGCCCCGGCGAGGCAGCGCGCTGGACGCCGCTGGCCGGCGGCGTCTCGTCCGACCTGTGGCGTGTCGACCTGCCGGGACGCTCCCTCTGCGTCAAACGCGCCCTGGCCAGGCTCAAGGTCGCGGCGGACTGGCAGGCGCCGGTGTCGCGCAACGCCTACGAATGGGCGTGGATGCGGTTCGCGTCCCGCCACCGCCCCGACAGCGTGCCCGAACTGCTGGCCCACGACCCCGAAGCCGGCCTCTTCGCGATGGCCTACCTGCCCCCAGAGCGCTACCCCATATGGAAGGCGCAACTGCTGCGCGGCGAGGTGCGGGTGGCGACCGCGGCGGCCGTCGGAGAGGTGCTCGGCACCCTGCACGCGGCGAGCGCGGGCGACGCCGCCCTCGCCGCGGAGTTCGCCACCGACGGCAACTTCCACGCGCTGCGCATCGAGCCGTACCTGCTGGCCACCGCTGCCGCGCACCCCGGCCTGAGCGACATCCTCCGGGGCCTCGCCGACCGCACGGCCACCACGCATCTGGCCCTGGTGCACGGCGACGTCAGTCCCAAGAACATCCTCGTCGGCCCGTCCGGGCCCGTGCTGCTGGACGCCGAGTGCGCCTGGTACGGAGACCCGGCCTTCGACCTGGCCTTCTGCGTCAACCATCTGCTCCTCAAGAGCCTGGTGGTGCCCGGCTGCCGAGCCGAACTCCTGCGGTCCGCCCGCGTACTGGCCGCGGAATACGCCCGGTGCGTCGACTGGGAGCCCCTGCCCGCCCTCGAGGTGCGGGCCGCGTCACTGCTGCCGGCGCTGCTGCTCGCGCGCGTGGACGGCAAGTCCCCGGTGGAGTACCTCACGGACGACCGGCACCGGCTGCTCGTACGTACGGTGGCATCGGCCCTGCTCCGGGCACCTGCCCCGACGCCGGCGGACGTCCTGGACGCCTGGGCGGCCGCGCTCGAGGCCCCGACGGAGTCCGGCAGCGTCCGGCCTGATTGACGCCACCGATGCGACGGGACCTCATCGATGCGATGGGTCCCCACCGTGTCGACAGGCCCCATCGTCACGACAGGCCCCACCGATACGACGGGTCCCCACCGATACGACAGGTTCCGAGGATCCGACCGAGGAGAGAAGCATGCGCAGAGTCGTCACAGGCCACGACGAGAACGGAAAGTCGGTCGTCATCAGCGACGGTCCCATCCCGCGCAGCCGGGAGTTCACCAGCCTGCCGGGCTGGGTGTCCTGCCTGCCGTGGGCCACCGAGCCCGGCGAACCGGTCAGCCGGACCGGGGAGGACCCCACCCCGAAGGTCACCAGCCTGCTCCCGGCGCCCGGCGGCACCCGGTTCATCGTCCTGACCTTCCCGCCGGACACCGCGATGGCCGACCCGGAGTTCGACCCCGTCGCCTTCGACCAGGAGCAGCGGGCCGACTCGCCCGGCATCGCGGACCTCATGGAACCCGACGGCATGCACACGACACCGACCGTGGACTACGGCATCGTGCTGCAGGGCGAGATCGTCCTCGAACTCGACGACGGCCACTGCACCCGCCTCTCGGCCGGGGACATAGTGATCCAGAACGGCACCCGCCACGGTTGGCGCAACCGCAGCGACCGCCCGGTCACGATGGCCTTCGTCCTCGTCGGCGCAGAGCGCGACCGGGACGAGTGACGGGACCGAACCCGGCCCCACCCCACACCAAGTCCCCTCTTCCGTAGCCGGACAGGGCTCACTGATGTCTCTCGTGCGTAGGCTCGCCGGTTGTCCGTGTGGCAGACCCGGTCCGGCCGGGCGGCGGGTGCGGACCAGCCGGGACGAGGGCCGGTGGCGAGCCGTCGGCAGCGGCATATTGTGCAGGGCGGACAAGTCCCATCCCGGGTACGTCCACATGGCCTGCGTCCACGACGTGGCGACCGGGGACTTGCCGGCCGCCGTGAGCAGCATGGCCACACATGGCGTGGCTGTCGGAGACCCTCACCCTGGTCCCCCTGCGACCGCGCCTGGAGCGCCGGCTCGTCCGCCGCGATTCCTCGAACTCGTCCCGCAGTGCTTTCGGGGCGCCGGAACCACAGTTGGTCCACGGAAAAAGGCGTTGGGCGGGGTGACGCTCGGACTGTAGCCTCCCGGAGACCGTGACATCGCGCGAGGAGGTGAGACCCATGAACAGTGGGACGACGAGCACATCCCGCGCGAGTCTGGTGTGGCGCTGTTCGACGCCTTCGCCTCGCAGGAGAAGACGCTGCACGCCAACGCGGGCAGGCACAAAGAACTGCCTAGGTTCGAGGCCGACAGCGCGGTCCGGTTCTTCTCCCGGCATCTCGGCCGGGCCGTCATGTCAACGGCCTGACCTGAGGGGTGTCGGCGTCCGGCCACCAGCCGGGCGCCGACACCGCTGCCCACGGACACGAGTTCAGCGCGGACGACCTCGCCGAGCTGGACGAGATCTCTCCCCCGCTGCCGCCCATCGCGCTCTTCTGACGGCGAGCCGTGCTCGGGCCGCTCTGAGCCGGCTCGGGCCGGAACGCCGCGCCTGGTCGGCGATGTTGTGGCTGTCCGGGCGTCATGCCCCCGGCAGGGGGCGGACGGTGAGGATCTGCTGAGCGTGTCCGACCGGGCCGGCGACGTCGTGCAGGACCGTGCTGGTGAGGCCCTGACCGGAGGGGCCGAAGGTGACCGTCGTGTCCAGCCCCGTCCATGCGCCGCGCGGTTGGCGGTGCAGGTGGACGGTCAGATCGACGTTGGGGAACATCCACGCGGTGGGCGGCTGCCGGACGGCGATGCCGTTGGCGGTGTCGACGAGGGCGAGATACGACGCGAGCGGGCTGACGGGAACGCCGGCGACCAGATCGAGTGGCGTGGAGACCCAGGTGGTCGTACGGCCCGGTCGGGGCGGTGCGGTCGGGCGGACGTCCAGGGAGGCGATGTAGCCGCCGGGCCAGACGTCGGACATCGGCCACGGGGCGAGTGACTCGGGCGGGGTGAGGCGGTCGTCGGGGCCGCCCGCGACCGCGGTGGTGTCGACATCGGCGAGGAACCAGGCGCGGGCCCGGACGACCGGGCGGCCGGCGATCCGTACGACCGCTTCGAGGAGCTCGATGGTCCGGCCGGGGCGGATGGTCTCCACGTGGATCTCGCACTCGTCGAGGGCGAGGCGGCCGAGGATGTCGTAGCTGATCCGGGAGAGAACCAGGCCGTGGTCCGGGCCTGCTGCCCGGTGGCGGTCCATGGCGTGGACGACGAGCCCGCCCAGCGGGCTGAAGTGCTGCTCGTCCGGGTCCCAGGCCCCGCCCGCATGTGTCGTCGGCTGGTAGCGGTGGTCGTCGATGGGCTCGAAGTAACTGCCCCGGGGCGCGGTGGAGGTGGGCAAGGTTCGTCTCTCCTTAGGTGCAACGGGCGTCGATGGGCAGCCAGAGCCGTCGTCACGTCAGCCGCTCAGAACGCTACCGACATCCGCGCGTCTCGCCGCGTGAGAAAGTGCACACTGCAAGTACTGCGTCGGTAAGGCGTCATGCGCAGACGTTGAGCAGGACGACGTACACGACCGTGCCGGCGCCCACGCTGAGGATGGTGCGGCGGCCGAAGGCCAGATGGACGCCGATGGTGACGGCGACGGCGAGCAGTGCGTACCAGGTGCCGGGCGGGTCGGTCGTGATCGTGCCGTGCAGGGCGGTCACGGCGAGGATGGCGAGAATGCCGACGGGCATCCACACCGCCAGCCGCTGCACGATCGCCGAGTCGCGAAGCCGTCCGAGCACGGCGAAGGGGACGGCGCGCAGGGCGAGCGTGATGGTGAAGACGATCGCCAGGACGGCGAGCAGGTACGGGGTGCTAGGCACCGGCGGCCTCCTGGACTGTACGGCGGGTGGTGACGGCGTGGCGGACCAGGAGCAGGCCGACGAACAGCAGCAGTGCGGTGAACATCGCCATGCCGGGGGTGAGGACGAGGGCGACGGTGACGCTCGCGCCCGCGAGCAGCAGGGACGGCAGCTCCTTGCGGGAGTGGAACGCGTCCAGGGTGAGCACGGTGAACAGGGCGCACAGGGCGAATTCCAGGCCCTTGACCGGCGCGGGCAGCGCCGCGCCCAGGGCGACGCCGACCAGCCCGCCGCCGACCCAGTACGTCTCGCAGGCGATCTGCATGGCCAGCAGCCGGGGGGCCGAGCGCTCGTGCTCGGGAAGGGAGGCGTTGACGGCGTACGCCTCGTCGATCATCGCGTAGACGGCGTACGCCTTGGCCACCGGGTGCTTGACCAGGTGGAGCGGGAAGGAGAAGGCGTAGAAGACATGGCGGAAGTTGACCACGAGGACGGTCAGGGCGACCGCGGCGAGCGGCGTGACGGTGGCCATCATGCCCACCAGCAGCAGCTCCAGGGAGCCGGCGAAAGCGGCCAGGGACAGGGCGGGGGCGAGCCACCAGGGCAGTCCGGCCTGGATGATCAGCAGGCCGAGGGCGATGCCCAGCGGGAAGATGCCCAGGCCGGCTGAGAAGGAGTCGCGGACGCCCTGGGCGATCTGCGGCCGGCGAGTGGCCGGTGCCGGAGCGGCCGAGCGGGGGAGTACCTCTTGTTGCACGGGTCCATCGTCTCGTAGATGCCGTGACACGTGGTTGCGAATATTGCTCTAGCTGACCAATGCCGTGCAATATTCTCACTGTGGATGCGATCGACAAGGCAATCATTGCCGAGCTGGAGCGGGACGGGCGGCTGACCAACGTGGAGCTGGCCCAGCGGGTCGGGCTGACCACCGGGCCGTGTCTGCGCCGGGTGCAGCGGCTGGAGGCCGACGGCGTCATCCGGGGCTACCGGGCAGTGATCGACCCTGCCTCCGTGGGCCGTTCCTTCGAGGTCCTGATCGACCTCAGTCTCGAGGCGCAGGACGCGGAGACGGTCGCGTATTTCGAGGAGACGCTGGCGCAGGCCGAGGAAGTGCTGGAGTTGCGGAGGCTGTTCGGGAGCCCCGACTATTTCGTGCGCGTGGCCGTCGCGGATCTGCCCGCGTACGAGACGTTCCTCAGCCGACGGGTCATGACCATCCCCCGAATCAAGAACGTCACGTCGCATTTCACGATGAAGACCGTCAAGCCGGGCCTGTAGGGCTTGCGGCAGCATCCACGGCGCCCCCTCGACTACTTGCCCCAGATCCTCTGGTACGCCTCCCGGTAGCCCGACGGGTTCCACGTCGTCGCCCCCTTGCTGTTGGCGGCCGTGGCGATGTGGACGGGGGCGACGTAGCCGCTGGGGGGCCGGCCCGCGAACGCCCGGTTGAACTCGTCGATCATCTGCCAGCCCTGCTGGGACAGTGGTTCGGGAACGGTGGCGGACTGGTAGTGCCTGTTGTCGATGCGCTGGAAGGCGGACGGGTCGCCGTCGCCCGCGCCGATGTTGAAGGGCGGGCCTGCGCCTTTCTTCCCGGCCGCGCGGAGGGCGGGGGCCGCGTCGGCGAAGTACAGGTCGTTGATGGCCACGGAGTACGTCCACTTGTCCTGGAAGCGGGAGACGAGGGAGGCGACCGCCTGGGGAGTGCGGGTGCTCGCGTCCGGGATCGGGATGTTCTCGTACGACAGGAGCTTTACGCCCGCGCAGGTGGCCAGTTGCTTTTTGATCAGCTCGGACTTGTTCTTGGCGAAGGGGATCGAGGCGTCGGTGAAGATCACGGTCCCGGCGTTGCCGTTGGACCGTGAGATGACCCAGTCCGCGCTGATCCTCGCCACGTCCTCGACCTTGGTGGTGACGTTGGTGAAGAGCTTGGGCTTCTCGCTCGGGCCGGGAGAGGCGACCGCGTGCCAGCCGACCAGTGGAATGCCCGCCGCATTCGCCTGCGCGACCTGCCGTGACGTCGAGTTGGGGTCGAAGCCGCCGATGACGATACCCGCGGGCTTGAGGGCCACGGCCTGGCTCATGGCCGCCTGGATGCCGGTGGGGGTGCCGCCGCCGTCGATCACCCTGACGTTCCAGCCGATGACTTTCGCGGCTTCCTGCACGCCGTCCGCGGCGCCCGCGACGCCGGGGTTGGTCATGGTCTGGGCGACGTAGACGATGGTCTTGCCGGGTACGGCCTCGGGGCCCGTGGTGGGGCCGTTCCAGGGGACGTCGGACTTCTCGGCCTGCTTGACGGCCGTCTCGGCCCTGGCGAAGGCGGCCGGGCAGCCGTTCGGGCTCTCGGCGGAGTCCCCGGGGCCGGTCGACGAGCCGTGCCGGCAGCCGGTGAGGGCAACAGCTGCCGCTATGAGAAGGATGGCGGCGGTACGGGCGGTACGAGCGGCCGGGGCGGTCCCGGCGGTCTTGCTGCGGGAGCCCACGGCGGCTTCCCGCGGGCGGCTGCGAGAGGCCGGCGGAGGTTTGAGCGGGGGTGCCGCAGTCATGGGGCGGCTCCTGGGCTGCCGTCCCGCTTCGGTGGGGATGCGCCGGTCGCCGCTGGTGGTTCTGGGGACGAGGTGGCGCCCGTGCGTAGTCGGCGGCGGGCCGAGTAGCCGGACAGGCCGACGGCGATGAGCAGGGTGGCGCCGTTGAACAGGGGGGTCGCCCAGAACTGGGCGCCGAGTTGGCCGATGCCGGCGAGGCCGATGGCGAGGACAGCGACGGCGACGACCGTCCCGATGGCGTTGGGCCGGCCGGGTCTGATCGCGGTGGATCCGAGCAGGGCGCCCACGAAGGCCGACAGCAGATAGTCGATGCCGACGCTCGGGTTGCCGATCTGCTGCTGAGCCGCGAGCAGGGCGCCGGCGAAGCCGACGATCAGTCCGGATGTGGCGAAGGCGTAGACGGAGTACTTGCGGGTGGGGATGCCGACGAGGTCGGCGGCGCGGGGGTTGGAGCCGATGACGTACAGGTACCGGCCGAGCGGCAGCCGCTCCAGCAGCAGCCAGAGGGCGGCGGTGAGGGCGAGTACGTAGAAGGCGGGTACCGGGAGGCCGAGGAACGTGGACTCGTAGATGTCGGTGAAAGCGGTAGGCAGTCCCTCGGGGCCGGGGACGATCCGGCCGCCTCCGGTGACCCAGCCGCTGATGGCGTACATCATGCTGCCGGTCCCGAGGGTGGCGATGAAGGAGTCGATCTGGCCGAACTCGACGACGACACCGTTGAGGACGCCGACCGCCGCCCCGCCGAGGACCACCGCGAGGCAGGCGAGCTGCCAGGGCCACCCGCCGTTGACCACGAGCTGCATCACCATGACGTGCGCCAGGCCGAGGCCGTATCCGATCGAGAGGTCGAACTTGCCGGTCGCGATGGGGACCATCGCACCGAGCGCGAGGAGGGCGGGGATCGACTGGTTGGACAGGATCGCAGAGATGTTCTCCAGGGTCGGGAAGGTCTGCGGCAGGGTGAGGGAGAAGACCAGGAAGAGCAGGGCCGCCAGGGCCACGAGGCCGTAGGCGCCGAGGAGGTGTCCGAGGTGTTCGCCGAGGCGGGCCGAGCGGGATCGGGGCGAGGGGGCGGTGGTCATGGGCTCGTCGCGGTTCCGGGCCCGGCACCGGGCGTGGTTCCGGGCCCGGTATCGGGCGTGGTTCCCGGCGCGGGCATGGCCGAGGCCGCCCGGGTGAGTTCGGCGACCGTGAGGGCGGCACCGGTCAGCTCGGCTGTCGGGGTCCCGCGGACGAATACCAGGGCGCGCCGGCACACGTCGACTACCTCCTCGAAGTCGGTGGAGATGAGCAGTACCGCGAGGCCCGCTGACAGCGCGTCGTCGAGCAGGCGGTAGAGCGCGGCCTTGGCCCCTACGTCCACGCCGGCGGTCGGCTCCTCGAGGACCAGCAGGCGCAGGCCCGGCCGGAGCCACCGGCCGACCATGATCTTCTGCTGGTTGCCGCCGGACAGGGTGGCGATCGGGGCCTCGCTGTCGCGCGGGCGCACCGCGAACCGTTCGAGCAGCGCGGTGGCCTCGGCGCGCTCGTGCCGCGGGCTGATCCAGCGCAGTGCCGGCAGGCCGCCCGCGCGGGGGTTGGCCAGGAGGTTCTCCCGTACGGTCAGTTCGGCGGCGCAGCCCTCCTCCTGTCTGTTGCCGGTCACGAAGCCGACACCGAGGCTGACGGCGGCGGCGACCGTACGAGGGCTGTACGGCCGGCCGGCGAGACGCACCCGGCCGGCGAGGATCGGCCGGGAGCCGGCGAGCGTGCGGCCCAGGTCCGTGTGGCCGGCGCCCGTGAGGCCCACCAGGCCGAGGACCTCCCCGGCGCGCAGTTCCAGGCTCACCGGCCCGGCCGCCGCGGTCCGGACACCGTCGAGGGTCAGTACGGCCGGGCCGCCGGCGGGGACGGTCGCGGGCCGGTAGCCGGTCGACTCCTGGCCCACGATGTCGTGCAGCAGACGGGTGGGGCTGTGGGCCGCCAGCGGGCCCTGGCTGACGAGGCGGCCGTCGCGCAGGACGGCGAACGTGTCGGCGACCTTGTACACCTCGTCCAGGCGGTGGGTGACGTAGAGGATGCCGTGCCCTCGGTCGCGCAGGGTGTGCAGTACGTCGAAGAGCCGGGCGCAGTCCGCGGCGGGCAGGCTCGCGGTCGGCTCGTCGAGGACGATGAGTTTCGCCCGTGTCGCCAGGGCGCGGGCGATGGCGACCAGCGAGCGTTCGGCGGGGGCGAGGTCGGCGATCCTGGCGTCGGCGTCGAGATGCCCGGCGACGATCCGCAGAGCCCCGGCGCAGCGCTCCCGGGTCCGCCCCCACGAGATCAGCCCGGCGCGGCGTGGATACCCCGTGGTCAGGGCGATGTTCTCGGCAACCGTCATCCAGTCCACAAGACCGAGGTCCTGATGGATGAAGGACATGCTGCGGGAGGCGGCGTCGGTCCCGAGCGGGTGCCCGGCCACCGTGACCTCTCCGTGGTCGGCGTGGTGGATGCCGGCGAGCACCTTGATGAGCGTGGACTTTCCGGCACCGTTGGGGCCGAGAAGGGCGAGGACGCTGCCGCCCCGGATGTCGAGGTCGACCCCGGCCAGCGCGCGAGTCCCGCCGAACCGCTTGCTGAGACCGCGTATACGGACCAGCAGGTCCGCACCGGGTTCCGGACCGAAGTGCGCGGGTGCCTCCGTGGAGGCGCCGGGAGGGTCGGGAGCGTCATGCACGGACTTCTCCGGGGGTAGGCCTGAAGAGCGTTCTTCCCGACTGCATCGGGGATTTTAGTGGGACCCTCTACCGCATTTCCGGCATGTCGCGGTCCTCTGTGACTCCAACGGGCCAGTTGATCTCTATCGATGACGGGAGTGGTCGGTGGTGGTGTGCAGCGGTGGGGTTGTATCGGTGGTGGGTTGCAGGCGACCGTCGGCTGACCGGTAGCCGGTCGTCGGTGGCGGCGGTCGGTCAGTGCACGTCGAATGCGTGATCGCCCAGTGCACCTCGTAGTGCGCACTCGGCCCAGATGACCTTGCCGTCCGGGGTGTAGCGCGTGCCCCAGCCCTGGGCCAGCTGTGCGACGAGGAACAGGCCGCGGCCGCCTTCGTCGGTGGCGGCCGCCCGGCGCATGTGCGGGGCGGTGCTGCTGGTGTCGGAGACCTCGCAGATCAGGGTGCGGTCGTGGATCAGTCGTACCTGGATGGGTCCGGCACCGTAGCGGACGGCGTTGGTCACCAGCTCGCTGAGCAGCAGTTCCGCGGTGAACGCGGCCTCGTCCAGGCCCCACTCGGTGAGCTGTTCGGCGGCCGCGGCGCGGACCTCGCGTACGCGGGCCGGGTCGGCGGGCAGGTTCCACGTGGCGATCCGGTGGGAGTCCAGGGCGTGGGTGCGCGCGACGAGCAGTGCGATGTCGTCGCCGGGGTGTGCGGGTGCCACGGCGTCCAGGACCGCCTGGCAGGTGTCCTCGGGCGAGCGGTCCGGGCAGCTCTCCAGGACTTCGCGCAGCAGGTCGAAGGCCGTGTCGAGATCGCGGTGGCGGTCCTCGACGAGCCCGTCGCTGTAGAGGACCAGCTGGCTGTGTTCGGGGACGTGGATCTCGGCGGTTTCGAAAGGGAGACCACCCAGTCCGAGAGGGGGGCCGGCGGGCAGATCGGGGAAGACCACGGTGCCGTCGGGGTGGAGGAGCGCGGGCGGGAGGTGGCCCGCGCGGGCCATGGTGCACTGCTGCGAGGCGGGGTCGTAGATGGCGTACAGGCACGTCGCGCCGATGACGCGGTCGTCCTCCTCGCCGCCCTCCTCCCGGTCGAGGCGCACCACGAGGTTGTCGAGGTGGGTGAGGACCTCGTCCGGGGTGAAGTCGAGTTCGGCGAAGTTGCGGGCGGCGGTACGCAGTCGCCCCATGGTGGCGGCGGAGTGCATTCCATGGCCGACGACATCGCCGACGACGAGTGCGATGCGGGCACCGGAGAGCGGGATGACGTCGTACCAGTCGCCGCCCACCCCGGACTCGGCCGGCAGATAGCGGTGGGCGACCTCGACGGCGTCCTGGTCGGGCATGCCGTGCGGGAGCAGGCTCCGCTGCAAAGCCAGGACCATCGTGTGTTCGCGGGTGTAGCGGCGGGCGTTGTCGATGCACAGGGCGGCACGGTTCGCGAGTTCCTGGGCCAGCGAACGGTCGTCGTCGCCGAAGGGGGCGGGGTCCTGCGAGCGGTAGAAGGTGGCGATCCCCAGGACCACGCCGCGGGCGAGCAGAGGCACGGCGACGAGCGAGTGCACGTGCTCGAGAAGCGTATCGGTGTGCTCGGGATCCTGGGCGAGCCAGCCGGCGGCAGCCTTGAGATCGGGTTCGAGCACCGCCTGCCGGCTGCTCAGGCACCGTGCCTGCGGTGCGGTCGGGCCGAAGTCGACCCGCTTGCCGACCGGCGAGAAGGGGAGGTCGTCGCGGATGCCGTGGACCACCGTACGGTGCAGGTCGGTGCGGGGGTCGGCGGCCTCGTCGCCGTGCAGCACGGCCTCGGGCAGGTCGATGGTGACGAAGTCGGCCAGCCGGGGGACGGCCGTCTCGGCGAGCTCCTGCGCGGTGCGGCGCACATCCAGGGTGGTGCCTATGCGGGTGCTGGCCTCGGACAGCAGTTCCAGGCGGCGGCGTGCGGCCAGGGCGTACTTGCCCACTTCGGGCTCGCCGACCATCACCAGGCCTGTGGAGACGCCGTCGGCGGTGCAGCCCCGCTCCTCTGCGGGCGTGCCGTCGGGGCTGCCGTCCGTGAACCTGCCGTCGGCGGTGTGTGAAGGGGCCCCGTAGGCCTTGCCCGTTGCCTGGCCAGTGGCAGCCTGGCGTGCGGCAGCAGCGCCCCGGCCGCCGGGCACGGCGCCGGGCATGTGCGCGGGCGTCGGGGGGACGGGGGCGAGGGGCGCGCGGACGGTGCCATGCTCGGCGGGGACGGTGAGCGGCTGGGCGACGGGGACGGTGGGGGTGTGCGCGGGGGAGGGGGTGGGGACCTGCTCTGTCTGGAACCTGAGGGGCTCGTGGGCCCGGTACGGCTGGTGCGGTACGGCGAGGTACTGCTGACGGGCGTCGCTGGGGACAACGGCCTCGACGGCGATGCCCTCCACACCGGACGGGCTCGTCATCAGACGGCTCACGAGAGTGACCCGCCGACCGTTGGACAGGGGCACCTCGACGGCGCCCCGCTGCGCCAGGGAGATCAGCTCGGCGGCCTTCTCCTGGAGGACCCTCTGATCCCTCCGGTCCAGGCTCCGGGCCAGTTCGTCCGCCCCGATGGTCTGGATGGTCTGCCCCTGAGCACTCCCGATCCCCTGAGTACTCCCGATTCCCTGGATACGCCCCATGCCCGGCGGTTCCCCGGTCCGCACGCGGCGTCCGGCATCGAGGTAGGCCTCCAGCAAGCCGCGCTCGCGGGCCGAGCTCTCCTCCAGCAGCCGTCGTTCGATGGCCGCGGCCGCCCTGCGTATGACGGCGTGCAGCCCGGGGTCCGCGGCGCTGCGCGGATAGCCGAAGCACAGGATGCCCTCGATGCGCCCGCTGAGCGGATCGCGGACGGGAAGGGCGGAGCAGGCGCTGCACTGACCGCGTTCGGAGAAGTGCTCGGCGCCGTAGACCTGAACATGGCGCCTTTCCGCGAGTGCGAGGCCGATGCCGTTGGTGCCGCCGAACTGCTCGGCGAACACGAATCCCGGGACGGTCTGGATCGCCGGGAGGGTTTGGGCCATGGACGACTCTCCGAAGCGGCGCTGAAGCACCGTCCCGGATCCGTCGGCGAGGGAGATGTTCATCTTGCTGCCCGCGAACCTGCGCTGCAGCCGGTCGAGCACAGGACGAGCCGCCCGCACGAGCCGCCCGTCCGAATCGAAATCCTGCCGAAACGGAAGATCGGACCGGTCCGGCGACAGGCCCAGAGAGCGGCAGCGCTCCCACGAATTCAGGATCTGGCCTCGCACCCCCGCTTCGACCGGCTCACCCTGCAGGAACCGCTCACGGAAACGCGCGGGCCCCGTGTCACCCACCGCACGCCCCATCTGGAGCGACTCCTCACCGGACCGGACCACGATTCGCCACCTACCCACCCTCGGAAAAGTCCGCTCTTCGACGATAACGCCGCATTAAGTGGGATAAGAGTAATAGCTCCCTTGATATTCCGGATGCGAGCCTGTATGCGGTCCAGGGGTCCAGGCAGCAAGACCGTGTCACAGGACCGCGACCGGGTTGACGGGCGAACCCGTACCGCCTGGGACGTTCAGCGGCGCCACGACCAGCAGGAACTCGTAGCGGCCCGCCTCGGCGGTGGCGGCGGAGAGTGGCTCGAGGTCGAGGTTGTCCAGCAGCGGCACCCCCATCGCGGTCATGGTGAGCACGTGGACGGGAGAGTGCACCCCCTCGACCGGCGAGGGCCGTACGTCGCTGTCCCCGTCGCCGCCGAGCAGGGCGATGCCGCGCTCGGCCAGCAGCGGTACGGCGCGCACATGGAAGCCGGCACTCGCCTCGTCGGAGTTCCAGGCGCCGAGTTCCGCGCGGCGGCGGGCGTGGCCGGAGCGCAGCAGCACCGCGTCGCCCTCGCCGATCCTCACCTCGAGGGCCTTCTCCGCGGCGATGACGTCCTTGGCGTGCACCGCTTGCCCCGGCTCCAGCCACTTGACGCCCAGCACGGCGGGAAGGTCGAGAAGTACGCCCCTTGTGACGAGCGGGCCGAGCGCCGGCACCGCGCCGAAGCGGGCACCTGCGGCACCGACGACCGCGCGCGCCTTCCGGCCGTCGTAGAGCAGCCCGCGGTACGCGATGTGGCACAGCGCGTCGAGGTGGGTCACTCCCTTGCCGTGGTAGTCGACGGCGATGAAGTCCTTGTGGGTGGAGGGTTCAGGGGCCTCCACGTCGCCCAGGTCCGTCATGTGGTGCAGGGCGGGCTTGCGGTTGTCCGGTCCGGGCCGGGTGTTCCAGGCGAGCGCCATCGGGACGACGGTTCCGGCGCGCACCCGGGCGGTGGCGCGCAGTACATGCTCCGGGGTCACACGGTTCCAGGCACCGCGGTCGGCCGGGGCCCAGCGGCCCCACGTACGGACCGCCTTGAAGAGGGCGTCGAACTCCTGACGGGAGACGGGGGGACTGTTGCTGTTGCCGGCGTCGGCCGTCGGGGGGTTGGGTACGTCGGCAGGGCTGCTGGTCATCCGTGCTCACCCGCTCCGGATTGCTGAAGACCCACGTTGCGTTGCTCTCCGGTGCGGGTTCCCAGGACGCGACCCTCCTGACAGGTCATCGGTCTGTTGGGCCGTACTCGGCCGTTCGGCCAACGAAGTGAGGTGCCGTGCCGGGCGTCGCGAGCATCGGAGGTCTTCGGGCTGTGATCATGGAGCGTTCGTTGAAGGTGATCGACGAGGAGCTCCAGGTCGCGGGGCCGATGTTTCGCCGCCGTGTGACGCTCGTGGGAACACGCTGTAGGTGATGTGGTGAACTGGCTGACCTCGTTGCCGGCGGTAGCGCTGGTTGTGGGCTGGCTCTTCCTTGCCTTGCTGGTCGCGGCCCTGGCGCGGGTCGGCGTCCGGGCGCTCGTGCCGGTCGGGGAACAGGACCGGGTGCCGCAGATCGCCACGCCCCTGATGCCCACACTCGGCGCTGCCTTCGCGATCTTTGCGGCACTCTCACTGGCCAGCGAGGCCGGCTACTTGCGCGCAGCAGAGGGGTTGGTGAGCGACGAGGCGGCCGCAGCCTCCCGCCTGGCGTGGGCGGCGACAAGTCCGCGCGTCCAGTCGGCGCCGATCCATGCGGCACTGCTGGACTACCTGCAGACCACGCGCGGCAGGGAATGGCAGGGTGCGGCAGCGGCGTCCGGTGACGACCCCGCCACCGCTCGCGCTATCGCCCGGCTGGAGCGGAGCGTGCGCGCCGAGGCGGCCCGGCCCGAGTTGGGTGCCCCGGCGAGCTCGGAGCTGCTGCTTTCCCTGGACAGCGTCACCAGTAGTCGTCGCGCCCGCGTCGCGGCCGCCTCGCGCGACGTTCCCGTGCTCTACGTCGTCACGCTTGTGGCCAGCGGACTGGCCTTGATCGTGAACGCCGGCGCACTCGTCTTCCGCTGCAGCCTGCGAACGTCACTGCTCGTCGTGGGCATCGCGAGTGTGGTCGGGCTGAGCCTGGCGTTGCTCTTCGCGCTCACCGCGCCGTGGAGTGGGCCGTTCATCGTGAGTGGGCATCCACTCGACGCCATCATCGGGGACCTGAAGTCCGGCTTCTTCGGCGGCGAGCCGTAGGCGGCGGGTCGTAGGCGGCGGGCGCGCGGGAGCCGGTCTGCTCAGGGCACGATGGCCGCGCGAGGCGCGTCCAACGGGTCCGTCCCCACGCTTGGAACCGCCTCGAGCACGAGGATGGCGACGTCGTCCTCGATCGGCTCGGGGCTGAAGTCGTGAGTCGCCTGCCTGATCCGTTCGGCGACAGCCTGGGCGCCCAGGCCGATGCAGCCACGCAGGATGTCGGCCAGGCCGTTGTCGTCGTCCAGCTGCCGCTTTCCGCAGCGTCGTTCGGTCACGCCATCGGTGACGCACAGCAGCGTCTCACCGGGCGCGAGGAGGAAGGTGTCCGCGTGGAAGTCGTAGTCCTGGTCGATGCCGAGCAGGATCTGGGGGGAAGCCGCAGTGACCACGGAACCGTCGGCGGTCAGCCGAAGGGGTGGCGGGTGCCCTGCGCTGGCCACCCTGCAGCTCGCGCCGCCCGTGCCGGATTCGGGCTCCAACTCGCCGTACAGCAGGCTCAGGAAGCGCGGCATGGCCTGCTCGCCGTCGACCTCCGCTGCCTCGGCGTCCTCCTCGACCAGCGCCTCGTTGAGCCGGGTGAGTACCGACTCCACACCATGGCCTTCGCGGGCCAGCAAGCGGACGAGGTGGCGGGCCAGACCGGTGATCGACATCGCCTCCGGGTCACTGCCGCACACGTCGCCGAGCAGGAAACACCAGCCTCTCTCGCGCATCGGGAACAGGTCGTAGAAGTCACCGCCGACCGTGAGGCCCTCGCCGTGCGGCTCGTAGACGATCGCGGTGTCGACGCCGGGTATCCGGGCCAGGGACGGTGGCAACTGCCGGCGCTGCAGCGCCAGGCTGATGGCCGCCTGTCGGGTGTACTGCCGGGCTGTGGCCATGGCCTGGGCCACTCGCCGTGCCACGTCCTCCAGGAGACGCACCACGCCGTTGGTCAGCTGTGCGACGTCCGTACGGCCGAGCAGCAGCACCCCTTGATCGCGGCCATGGGCGACGAGCGGGAAGGCCAGCGCGGAGCCGGCGGCTGTGGGGATGTCCGGGAGGCCGGGCCAGGGCCAGGGGGTGCCGGCGTGGTCGAGCCCGGATGGCAGGGGGCGGCTCTCCAGTGCGATGCGCAGTGCGTCGATCCGGCGTTCGTCGGTGTGCCAGACGCGGGAGAGCCGCAGCCTGCCGCTCTCGGTTCTCAGCCATACAGCACACCAGTCCGCGAGCCGGGGCACCAGCAGCTGGCCCGCGAGGGCGGCGACCATGTGCTCGTCGAGCTGTCCGGCGAGGAGCTCGCTGGCTTCTGCGAGGAACGAGGCACCGCTCCGGTCGACCCACTCGGCGGTCTGGTGGCGGCGGTCCCGCGTCGGGGCCGGGGCGAGGGCCTCGGCGAAGCGCAGTTCGCTGCCCAGTGTGCTGGCGGGGACGGCGTCTTCTTCGGGTCGGTATGCGGCAGCGTTCAGCCGGAGCCAGACGATCTTGCGGGTGCGCTCGTACGTCACGCCCCAGGATTCGGCGAGTACGCCGATCAGCTGGAGCCCGCGACCGCGCCGCGGGGTGTCCGGGACGCTGTGCACCGCGCTGGCCGGATGGAGGTCCGCCACCTCGATGACGATGCCCGGATCATCGGCCACTGTGCGGCAGGTGACCTCGACGGGGGTGCCGGCATGCAGGACGGCGTTGGTGACCAGCTCGCTCACCAGGAGCATGGCGTCCTCGACCAGCCGGTCACCTGCCGTGCGGGGGCCGAGAACCGCTGTCGCGGCCGGTGTGGAGAGCGCGGTGCGGATGAAATCGCGTGCGGCGGCGGGAGAGTGGACGCTTCCGGGCAGTGTGATGCACGAGGCGGACTCGTCCGACTCATCCGAGATCGGCGACGGCGCTCCCACGAAAATAATTCCTCAGGCTTTAGGCATATCGGACTTTTCGGTGCAATATTATGACAAACCTGGGTGTGTAAATGATCATGTAAGAGACGATGCAATGACGTTTGACCCCACGCGAAAAGATCTCGCCCACGCCGAGCGGAGTGCGACGGCGGTCGACTCCTCCGAGGTCCGGCGATCCTCCGAATACGGCCCCCGACCCGACGAATACAGCCCCCGGCCCGATTTCCCGGCGGGTGAGGAAAAAGTGAGAGCGGGCGGCCTGCGCTCCTTGCTGGCGGCAATGCATGCGCTGTGCGACGGCGATTTCACCGTACGTGCGGACAGTGCCAGCGAAGGTCTCGTCGGTGAAATGGCCGGGGTCTTCAATCAGCTCGTGACCCGGAACGCCCACCTGACCACGGAACTGCAGCGGGTACGCCGCGAGGTGTTGCGGCACGGGAGGCTGGACGAGCGGCTCACGGCGAGTCCTGGCCAAGGGGCGTGGACAACGGGCGTCGACGCGGCGAACCAGCTGGTGGACGCATTGGCAGGCCAGGTCTCCAACGCCACGCGGGTGCTGGACGCGATAGCGGCGGGGGATCTCACGCAGCGCGTGGACCTGCACGACGGCAGCCGTGAGCTGCGCGGTGATCTGCGACGGCTGGGAAGCGGTGTGAACCTCACCGTGGACCAACTGGCACTGTTCACCGGAGAGCTGACCAGGATCGCCCGAGAGGTCGGCACCGAGGGCCGCCTCGGCGGCCGGGCGAAAGTGCAGGGACTGTCCGGCGACTGGCGCGATGTGACCGAGGCGGTCAACACCATGGCGTCACGGCTGACGGCTCAGGTGCGGGACATCGCCGTGGTGACCACCGCGGTCGCTCGTGGGGACCTCACCCAGCAGGTGACGGTCGAGGCCACGGGCGAGCTGCTGGAGCTGAAGCTGACCGTGAACACGATGGTCGACCAGCTGCGCGCGTTCGCCGACGAGGTCACGCGTGTGGCCCGTGAGGTCGGCACCGAGGGCGAGCTGGGCGGCCGGGCGCAGGTCCGTGGCGTGTCCGGGGTGTGGAAGGACCTCACGGACAACGTCAACTTCATGGCGTCCAACCTGACCTCGCAGGTGCGCAACATCGCCCAGGTCACCACGGCAGTGGCCAACGGCGACCTCTCGCAGAAGATCACCGTGGACGCCCGCGGCGAGATCCTCCAGCTGAAGAGCACCGTCAACACCATGGTCGACCAGCTGTCCGCCTTCGCCGACGAGGTCACACGTGTGGCCCGTGAGGTCGGCACCGAGGGCGAGCTGGGCGGCCGGGCGCACGTACGCGGCGTGTCCGGGGTGTGGAAGGACCTCACGGACAACGTCAACTTCATGGCGGACAACCTGACGTCCCAGGTGCGCAACATCGCCCAGGTCGCCACCGCCGTCGCCCAGGGCGACCTGTCCAAGAAGATCGACGTGGAGGCCAAGGGCGAGATCCTGGAGCTGAAGTCGACGATCAACACGATGGTGGACCGGCTGTCCGCGTTCGCTGACGAGGTGACCCGAGTCGCCCGCGAGGTCGGCACCGAAGGGAACCTGGGCGGCCAGGCGCAGGTCCGCGGCGTGTCCGGGGTGTGGAAGGACCTGACGGAGAACGTCAACTTCATGGCCCTGAACCTGACGTCCCAGGTCCGCAACATCGCCCAGGTCACGACCGCGGTGGCCAACGGAGACCTGTCGAAGAAGATCACGGTGGACGCCCGCGGCGAGATCCTGCAGCTGAAGGACACCGTCAACACGATGGTCGAGCAGCTGCGGGCCTTCGCCGACGAGGTCACGCGCGTGGCGCGCGAGGTCGGCACCGAGGGACAGCTGGGCGGCCGGGCCCAGGTGCCCGGCGTCTCGGGCGTGTGGAAGGACCTGACGGAGAACGTCAACTTCATGGCGGACAACCTGACGTCCCAGGTGCGCAACATCGCCCAGGTCGCCACCGCCGTCGCCCAGGGCGACCTGTCCAAGAAGATCGACGTGGACGCCCGCGGCGAGATCCTGGAGCTGAAGACCACCATCAACACGATGGTCGACACGCTGTCCTCGTTCTCCGCCGAGGTGACCCGCGTCGCCCGCGAGGTCGGCAGCGAGGGCCGGCTGGGCGGTCAGGCCCGGGTCGAGGGCGTGTACGGCACGTGGAAACGGCTGACCACCAGCGTCAACGAACTCGCTCTGAACCTGACCACCCAGGTGCGGGCCATCGCCGAGGTGGCGTCCGCGGTGACCCAGGGTGATCTGACGGGTTCCGTCTCGGTCGAGGCGCAGGGCGAGGTCGCCGAGCTGAAGAACAACGTCAACCTCATGGTGGCCAACCTGCGGGAGACCACGCGGGCCAAGGACTGGCTGGAGTCCAACCTGGCGCGCATCGCCTCCCTCATGCAGGGACACCGTGACCTGGTCGAGGTCGCCGACCTGATCCTTCGCGAGCTCACTCCGCTGGTCAACGCCCAGTTCGGCGCCTTCTTCCTCGCCGCTCCCGGCGCCCGTGCGGGAGAGGGTCTCAAGCTCATCGCCGGATACGGCACCGACCAGGAGGGCACCGAACCACTGCCGGGCTCGGGGACGTGTGGCAGCGGCTTGATCGCCCAGGCGGGCCTGGAGAAGAAGCGCATCCTCATCAACAACGTCCCGCGGGACTACATCACCATCAAGTCCGGGCTGGGCGCCGCTGCTCCGGCAAGCGTCGTCATCTTGCCGATCCTCTTCGAGGACCAGGTACTCGGAGTGATCGAACTTGCTTCCTTCAGCGGGTTCAGCGAGGTTCATCTGGCCTTCATCGACCAGTTCGTCAACACCATCGGTGTCTCGATCAACACCATCATCGCCAACGCCCGTACCGAGTCGCTGCTGTCCGAATCCCAACGGCTGACCACCGAGCTGCGCCAGCGCTCGAACGAACTCCAGCGCTCCAACGCGGAGCTGGAGGACAAGGCGGCCCTGCTGGCGACCGCGTCTCAGTACAAGTCGGAATTCCTGGCCAACATGTCGCACGAGCTGCGCACGCCGCTCAATTCGCTGCTCATCCTGGCCCGGTTGCTCGCCGACAATCCCGACGGCCGGCTGTCCGCGCAGGAGGTGCACTTCGCCAGCACCATCCACCGCTCCGGCTCCGATCTGCTGCAGCTGATCAACGACATACTCGACCTGTCGAAGATCGAGGCGGGCCGGATGGACGTCCGGCCGCGGACACTGCCGATGATGAAGCTGCTGGACTACGTCCACGCCACCTTCCGGCCGCTGGCCATGGACCGCGGCCTGTCCTTCGACATAGCCGTCGACGAGAACGTGCCGAACGAGCTGTTCTCCGACGAGCAGCGCGTCCAGCAGATCCTGCGCAATCTGCTCTCCAACGCCCTCAAGTTCACCTCGTCCGGAGGTGTGAAGCTGCGTGTCGAGCAGGCGGCCGGAGTGGAGTTCGCCGAGGAGACGCTGCGCGAGGCGGACACGGTGATCGCCTTCTCCGTAACGGACACCGGTATCGGCATCCCGCCCGAGAAACTGTCCGTGATCTTCGAGGCGTTCCAGCAGTCCGACGGCACCACCAGCCGCAAGTACGGCGGCACTGGGCTCGGCCTGTCCATCAGCCGGGAGATCGCCGGAATGCTCGGCGGCCGGATCGTCGCCGAGAGCGAAGTCGGCGTCGGCTCCTGCTTCACCCTGTACCTGCCTTCGCGCTACAAGGGTGTCGCCCCCGCGCCCGACTCATCAGACCCGGAAGCCGTCGAAGCCGACGTGCCGACCGCACTCCCCATCCCGGACGTTCCCGTCCCACCGCCCGCCACCACCGACGACGCGCAGAGCAGCGTGTCCGGCGACGCGGACGACCTGATCAGGGCTACGCGCTGGGACAGCCCCGAGGGCCGCGACGACGGCTGGCCGGAGCTCTCGCGGTTGGACGAGTGGCAGTCGGGACGGGCCCGCCGCGTGCTGGCCGGGCGCCGCATCCTCATCGTCGACGACGACATCCGCAACGTCTTCGCGCTCACCCATGTGCTGGGCCGGGTCGGCATGACCGTCAAGTATGCGGAGAACGGCAGAGAAGGCCTGGACGCCCTCCACCGCAACCCCGACGTTTCCCTGGTCCTGATGGACGTGATGATGCCGGAGATGGACGGCTACGAGACCATCCGGGCCATCAGGAACACACCACGCCTCGCCACCCTGCCCATCATCGCGCTGACTGCCAAGGCCATGCCGGGCGACCGCGAGAAGGCACTCGACAGCGGTGCCGACGACTACGTACCCAAGCCCGTGGACGTCGACAACCTGCTGTCCTCCATATGCGACCTGCTCGAGTTGCCCTGCGAGACGGAGACGACCGCGGACACGACCGCGGAAGACACGCAGGCCGAAAACGGGACCGCTGACAGCGCCGGGACCGATGAGGACACCGACTCGTCAGGCGAGTCAGGACAGTCAGGACGGTCGGGACAGGGGACGGCATGATCTCCAGCGCATCCGACAAGGGCGGCATCCTGATCGTCGACGACATGGAGGAGAGCCTGGTCGCCCTGGAGGCCGTCCTCAGCCCGCTCGACCAGCAGATCACCAGGGCCCGCTCCGGCGAAGAGGCGCTGAAGGCGATGCTGCGGCAGGACTTCGCCGTCGTCCTCCTCGATGTCCTGATGCCGGGAATGGACGGCTTCGAGACCGCCGCCAACATCAAGCGCCTCGACCAGACCAAGGACGTCCCCATCATCCTGCTGACAGGCACCGACGCCGACTCCGACTTCGCCTACCGGGGATACGCGATCGGCGCCGCCGACTTCCTGACCAAACCCATCGACCCCTGGGTACTGCGCACCAAGGTCGGCGTCTTCCTGGAAATGCACCGCAAGAACCGCCAACTCGCCGACCAGGCAGCGGAGTTGCGGCGCCTGTGGACCGACTCGGCACCATCCGAAGACCGCCTCGGGGAGGTCGCTGAGCTGCTCTCCAGAACCGAGGCGCTGCTGCGCGGCTGCGGGGACACCGAGGCGGCCGGGCTCGCGGCCCGTGTCGCCGAGATCGAGCGCGCTGTCCGCAGCAGGGGGCCAGTGACCTGAGTCAGAGGGCATCTGACCCAGGTGGGCAGCCGCGCCCTCGCGCCTGTCGCCACGGAGACCTCCGCGCCACCTGCTGACCCGTGCCGAGCAGACACTCGGAGAATAAGGCCCGACCGCCCTGTCGCTGCGCGAGCTCGCCCGCGACCTCGGCGTCAGTCACGCCGTACCGAGCCGCCGCTTCAAGGACGAGCAGGCACTGCTGGACGTCCTCGGCGTCGGCGAGTCGTTCGCCGAGCGGCTGGAGTCCGTGGCCCGTGCCTACGTGGGCCTGGCCGTCGCCAACGCCGTGCTGCTCGACCTGATGTTCTCGGTCAAGCACGGCCCGGAGGTATCGGAGGCGCTGGGCGCGACCTCCCACCGCTGGTCCGAGCAGCTCCTCGAACTGATCGGCGAAGGGCAGGCAGCGAGCGGCATGCTGCCGCCGGAGGTGGCCAGCACGGGCTCGACGACGTGACCGCGTCCATCTTGCGCGGGTGTGGGCCGGAGTAGAGCCACGCAGGACGACCGCGGCACCGGGCGCCGTCGTTCTTCTTCCTTCTTCGTCGCACTTTAAGTCTCCGTGGTTTCAGTCTCCGTGGTTTGGTGCTGCTTGTTCGCCGAGGGCAGGTCGAACCGGTTCGATTCGGCCGAGTCGTACGGGCACCATCAATTCACGAGGTGATGCCGTTCGGGCTCAGGGCTTCAGTGCCGTCCGGCTGCTCCTGATGGGGAGCCGGAACGCCTGGCATGTCGAACCGGTTCGGAGGAAGTTAGCACCGGGGAATTCCCCCAGCAATACCTCCGACGCAAGGAGATGTGTCTGTACGTCCGGGTTCCAGGGGCGTTACGAGAAGCGCTGGGTGAGGTGTTGACAACCGTCAGGCTTGTTCCTACCTTCACTTCACGCGAACCGGTTCGATGACCGGTAGTCACCTCTTCCTCACCCCAGCATCTAAGCGACCGGCGGTCTGCTCCTCGCGCTGTATCGAACCGGTTCGAGCAAGGAGTTCCACGTGAACATCGGTGAGATCGCTCGGCGGTCCGGCGTCTCGCGGAGCACCGTGTCCTACGCGCTGAGCGGCAAGCGTCCCGTGTCGGACGACACACGCCGGAAGATCCAGGAGGTCATCGACGAGCTGGGCTACCGGCCCAACGCCAGCGCGCGTGCCCTGGCCAACGGCCGGACCAGGACGATCGGCCTGGTGTTTCCGCCGGCCGGGAACCACTACACCGGGATGCAGCTGGACTTCATCGGCAGCGTGGTGGAGGCCGCCGCGGCCTACGACTACGACGTGCTGCTGTCACCGAGCGGCGTGGACAGTGACCGCTCGTTCCAGCGGCTGCTGGGGGAGCGGAGGGTCGACGGGGCGATCCTCATGGAGATCAGACTGGAGGACGACCGGGTCGATCACCTGGCTTCACTGGACTTCCCCTCTGTCGCCATCGGCCGCACCGCCCATCCGGACGGCGGCTGGTGGGTCGGCCTGGACCACACCGCGCTGGTGGAGGCGTGCGTCCACCACCTCGCGGACCTGGGCCACCGCAGGGTCGCGTTCGTCAACCGGCCCGAGCAGCTCCTGCGGGCGGGATACGAGTCCGCGCACCGGGGACTGGACGGGTTCACCAAGGCCGCGGCCGAGCGCGGGCTGATGGTGAGGACGTACTGCTCGGGGGACGATGCCGCGTCGGGCCAGGCATGCCTGGAGCGGATCCTGCGCGACGACCCGGCCACGACTGCCCTGGTCACGTTGAACGAGGCCGCGCTGGGCGGCCTCTACCGAGGGCTCGCGCAGGCGGGCCGCCACGTGCCGCGCGATTTCTCCGTCACCGGTGTCGTGGCCGGCCGATGGGCGGAGACGGTGACCCCGCAGCTCACGGCGGCGGACGTACCGGCGGTGGAGATGGGCCGTCGCGCCGTCGACCTGCTCGTCGAGCGGCTCGACCATCCCGACGCGCCTGCCCGGCACCACCTTCTCGCGCCGCCGATCTCGTTGCGGGCCAGCACCGGGCCCGTCACCGGCACGCCCCCGGTGGAGGCCCCGGACGCGGGCCTCTCCCCGGATTCCTGACTGCCCATCACGTCACGGCCCCGTTTTTTCCGCCTCCCACCCCCCGTACCGGGCACCTCGTCCCCTCACCGCCGCGTTCGGTGTGCCCGCATCCCCCTCGTCACCCCTCCCACGGCACCCCTGTGCCAAAGAGCGAAGGAACCCGCAATGCACAACTTCTCCAGACGGCTCCTTGCCGCCGCGGCCCTGGCGACCGTCGTCGCCGTCGTCGGCACCGCCTGCTCCTCCGGTTCGGGCAGCACCGACGCCAAGGACGCCGGCAGCGGCACGTACACCATCTGGGACCCTTACCCGCAGTTCGCCACGGACTCGGCCTGGACGAAGCTGCTGGACAAGTGCGGCACCGAGGCCGGCGTGAAGATCAAGCGGACCGGCTTCGACACCAGCGACCTGGCCAACAAGACGCTGCTGGCGGCACAGCAGGGCAACTCCCCGGATGTGCTCATCGTCGACAACCCTGTGGTGTCCACCCTGGCCGAAGCGGGAGTGCTCACCACGACCGACGACAACAAGCTGGACACCGCGAAGGTGGACCCCAACCTGCTCGCGGCCGGCCAGTCGGGCGGGAAGACGTACGGCACACCGATCGGCGCCAACACCCTCGCCCTCTACTACAACAAGAAGGTGCTGAAGGACGCCGGGGTGGACGTCGCCTCGGTCAAGGACTGGAAGTCGCTGACGGCGGCGCTGGCGAAGGTCAAGAAGGCGGGCAAGAAGGGCATCACCTTCTCCGCGATCGGCACGGAGGAGGGCAGCTTCCAGTTCCTGCCGTGGTTCTGGGGCGCGGGCGCCGAGCTGACCGAACTCGACTCCGCCCAGGCCGCATCCGCGCTGTCCCTGTGGAAGGACTGGCTGAAGCAGGGCTACGCCCCGAACTCGGTGCTCAACAACACCCAGACCACCAGCTGGCAGGAGTTCGCCAGCGGCGACTACGCCTTCGCGGAGAATGGCACCTGGCAGCTCGCAGGTGCCGAGAAGGCCGGCTTCGAGTACGGCGTCCTGCCCGTCCCCGCCGCCACGGGGGGCAACGCCGCCGCCCCGACCGGCGGCGAGTTCGTCACCATCCCGGTCCAGGACGACACCGGCCGCTACGCCACCTCCCAGAAGCTGACGACCTGCCTGACCAGCACCCAGAACCTGTACGACACCGACACCACCCTGTCCTACGTGGCCCCCACCAGCGAGGTCCAGGACAAGCAGGTGGCGGCGAACCCCGAGCTGAAGCCCTGGGTCGACGCGGTCAAGGCGGCCAAGGGGCGCACCAGTGACGACCTGGGCACCAAGTACCCCAAGATCTCCGAGCAGTTGTGGAAGGCCGTCCAGTCCGCCCTCAGCGGGACCAAGTCGCCCAAGGATGCGCTGTCCGCGGCCCAGTCCGCTGCACAGTAGCCAGGATTCCCCGGACCACAGATGAACCACACCACGCAGCTGTCGGACCACCGGTCCGTGGGCGCCCGGAACGGGGCGGCCATCGCCGCCCCGCCCCCGGCCCGCACCAGGAAATGCCGCCGGTCCACCTCCACGCAGTGGGCCGCCTGGGGATTCCTCACCCCGGTGACCCTCTACCTCGCCCTCTTCTACGCCTATCCGCTCTACCGCAACATCGACCTCAGCGTCCGCAACTACACCGTTCGCTCCTTCGTCCACGACGACGCGCCCTTCACGGGCCTGAAGAACTACCAGACGGTCTTCGACGACCCCACCTTCGCCCCGGCCTTGCTCCACACCGTGGTCTTCACCGCCGTGAGCCTGGTCTTCCAGTACGCCATCGGACTGGCCCTCGCGGTCTTCTTCAACCAGCACTTCCGGCTGTCGGCCACCTTGCGCGCCCTCTTCCTGGTGCCCTGGCTGCTGCCGCTGATCGTGTCGGCCTCGACCTGGTCGTGGATGCTCAACAGTGACTCGGGTGTCGTCAACGCCGCCCTGCACGCCATCGGCATCGACCCGGTGAACTGGCTGACCTCGCCGTCGTGGTCCCTGACCTCGGTGATCATCGCGAACATCTGGATCGGCGTCCCGTTCAACCTGGTCGTGCTCTACAGCGGCCTGCAGTCCATCCCCACGAGCCTGTACGAGGCGGCATCCCTCGACGGAGCCAACGCCTGGCAGCGCTTCTGGCGCATCACCTTCCCGCTGCTGCGTCCGGTGTCCGCGATCACGCTCCTGCTGGGCCTCGTCTACACCCTCAAGGTCTTCGACATCATCTGGATCATGACCAAGGGCGGCCCGGCGGAATCGTCCACCACCTTCGCCACCTGGTCCTATCAGCTCGGCTTCGGCAACCTTCTGCCGGCATTCGGTCCTGGTGCGGCCGTCGGGAACCTGCTCGTCGTCGCCGCCCTGGTGTTCGGCCTGGTCTACGTCAGAGTTCAGCGGAAGCAGGACACCTCATGACCACCGCGATCACACCCCTCGCCACCACGCCGCGACCTCGTCGGGGACGGACCACCTGGTGGAAGACGGCCGTCGGCCTTGCGCTGACGGCGGTCATGCTCTTCCCGGTCTACTGGATGCTCAACGTCTCCCTCACCCGCGACCAGGACATGCGCAAGAGCCCGCCGGACCTGCTGCCGATCCACGGCACCCTGGCCGGCTACCGCACCGTCCTCGACGAGCAGTTGCCCTACCTCGGCACCAGCCTCGTCATCGGCCTGGGCACCGTCGTCCTGACCGTCGCCCTGTCCGCACCCGCCGGTTACGCCCTGGCCAAGCTGCGCCCGCGCGGCGGCGGCGTCCTGAGCTTCGTCCTGCTGGCCGCCCAGATGATCCCCGGCATCATCATGGCGATGGGTTTCTACGCCATCTACCTCAGTCTCGGCCTGCTCCAGTCGGTCCCCGGCCTTATCGTCGCCGACTCCACCCTGGCCGTCCCCTTCGGGGTTCTCATCTGTACCGCGTTCATGTCCGGGATCCCCAGCGAACTGCTGCAGGCGGCGAAGACGGACGGCGCCGGCTCCTTGCGCACGTTCTGGTCGATCGTCCTGCCGATGAGCCGCAACGCCGTCGTGACGGTGTCCCTGTTCGCCTTTCTGTGGTCCTGGTCGGACTTCGTCTTCGCCAGCACCCTCGTCAACGGTGGGGCCCACGAGCCGATCACTCTGGGCATCTACCACTACATCGGCAACAACAACCAGGAGTGGAACGCCATCATGGCGACCGCCGTCGTGGCCTCGCTGCCGGCCGCGGTGATCCTCGTCCTCGCTCAGCGTTACGTCGCCGCCGGCGTGACCGCCGGTGCGGTCAAGGACTGAGTCCCCCCATCCCCTCACGACCGACCCGGCTGGGCGCCAGTCGGCCGGTGCCCCCTGCTCGAGAAACGAGTCCCGCTTCATGACCGCCGCCCGATCCGGCCCGGCCTTCTCCGTCCACGACATCCCGTTCAGCACACACGGATCCTGGTTCGACATCTCGCCCGTGGTGGGGGAGAAGACCTACGCCGAAGATTTCCACCTCGTCTCGCACCAGAACGGCATGCACGCCGTCCTGCGCCTGGTCCCCCTGGACACGGCGACAGGCGACCGCGCCGAGACCCGCGTCGCGGCGGCACCCGGACTGCTCAGCTGGATCGGCTCGGCCGGGCAGGTCGACCTCGCCTACGAGTCGCCGGACACCGTACGCCTGCGGGGCAGCGGCCTGGGCATGAGCGTCTCGGCGGCCTCGCAGGCCCTGACCCCGTTCAGCGGAACGTACTTCTTCCACGACCCGGCAGCCGGCGCGCACATGTTCACGTCGTACGAGACCGGACGACGTTACCGCGTCACCATCCTGTCCGGCATCGTCGCCGACACCGCCGGAGCCCAGGCCCTCGGCAGCGGCGGCCGCTGTCTCACGATGACCGCGGAAGCGGACGGTGCCTGGGAGATCGCAATCGAGGAACTCGATACTTCTCGCCCGCCGTACGCGTCCTCGGCGACCTTCGACGACATCGTGGAGTCGGTACGGGGCGGGTTCGCGGACTTCGTCGACGCGGTGGCCCCGTGGCGCTCGTCGGCCACTCCCGCGGCCGAACTCGCCGCCTACGTCGTCTGGTCGGCGACCGTACGGCCGACGGGCCTGGTCACCAGGCCTGCCGTACTGATGTCCAAGCACTGGATGGACAAGGTGTGGAGCTGGGATCACTGCTTCAACGCCCTTGCCCTCGCCCCCGGATGCCCCGAACTGGCACTGGACCAGTTCACCCTGCCCTTCGACCATCAGGACGACAGCGGCGCCCTGCCCGATTCCGTCACCCACTCCGAGGTCCTCTACAACTTCGTCAAACCGCCCATCCACGGCTGGGCCTTCGGCCGCCTGCGTCGCCGGCTGCCGACGCCTCCCAGCCGGGACGAACTGGCCGAGGCATACGGGCGGCTGGAGCGCTGGACGGACTTCTGGCTCACCGCACGGCGAGCCCCCGGCGCCGAACTGGCCTACTACCAGCACGGCAACGACAGCGGTTGGGACAACGCCACGACCTTCGACCCCGAGCGGGTTGTCGCCACCGCCGACCTTGCGGCCTTCCTCGTTCTCCAGATGCGTGAACTCGCGGATCTCGCCATGGAGTTGCGCAGGCCGGACGAGGCGCGCCGATGGACGCGGGCAGCAGAGGAGATGCAGACGGCGCTCCTCGAGCAGCTCTGGACCGGAGACAGGTTCGTCGCCCGGGGCGTCGGCACCGGCGACACCTGGAGCAGCGCCAGTCTCCTCGACCTGATGCCCATCGTGCTGGGTGAGCACCTGCCCGGCGATGTCAGCAGTGCGCTGGCCGACCGCGTCAAGGCCCACTTGACGCCGTACGGCCTCGCCACCGAACTGACCACATCACCGCACTACCTCGCCGACGGCTACTGGCGCGGCCCGATCTGGGCCCCCGCCACCGTGCTCATCGAGGACGGCCTTCGCCGCGCCGGCCACCACCGGCTGGCGGACGACATCAGCGCGCGCTTCCGCGCCCTGTGCGAAACCCACGGCTTCGCCGAGAACTTCGACGCCCTCACCGGAACGGGACTGCGCGACCGCGCCTACACCTGGACCGCCAGCAGCTACCTCCTCCTCGCGGAAGCGCACGCGCACCGAGACGGCCGCTGACCGGCCGTCTCCCCAGAGCCCCGGGACCGTTCGGGTCCCGGTCCATCCTCCTTCCCCAGGAGCCGCAATGAAGTCGCCCCTCCCCAGACCCACGACGCGCACCAGGCGCCGAGCCGTCTCGTCCGTCGCCGTCCTCATGGCCGCCCTGGCCTCGACCCTGGTGCCCGCCGCCCCTTCCCAGGCCGCGGACACCAGCGTCACCGTCGACTTCGCCACCGCCGGAGGCGCCCCGACGTACCACGCCTCCGGCATGATCTACGGGATGACGCCGGACGGCTCGCTGCCGCAGGACCACTTCTTCAAGGACATCAAGTGGCACTTCATGCGGGCCGGCGGCGCACAGCTCAACAGCGGCGGCTACGCCACCAGCCTCGCCGACTACCAGACCCGCTGGAACTCGACCCTCGCCCAGTACAAGCGGACCGCTGCCCTCGGCGGCACCTTCGTCATCCTCCCGCACGACCTGTGGGGCGCGGACGGCACCACCAACCAGGGCTGGCCGGGCGACAACGGTGACTGGACGCAGTTCGACAACTTCGTCACCCAGCTCATAGGCGACGTCAAAGCCAACAACATGACCGTCGAATGGGACCTGTGGAACGAGCCCGACGGCAGCGGCTTCTGGAAGCCGTCGCAGGCGCAGTACCTGCAGATGTGGTCGCGCTTCTACGCCCGTGTCCGGGCCGCCTTCCCGAACCAGCTCATCGTCGGCCCCAGTACCGCGGGCCAGCCGAACGCGTCCAACTCCTGGTGGACCACGTATCTGAACTACGTCAAGGCCAACAACGTCGCTCCGGACATCTACAGCTGGCACGACGAGCCGGGCGACCCGGCCACCGACGTCGGCCGCGCCAACTCCACCCTCTCCGCGGCGGGCCTGACCAACACCCGCCCGTACCAGATCAACGAATACGCCACCCTGTCCATGCAGTCCCCGGGCGGCGGCGCCTGGTTCATCGGCCGCCTGGAGCGCGCCGGCGCCGACGGCCTGCGCGGCAACTGGGCCTCCGGGACCGGCCTGCACGACTACGAGGCCAACCTGCTCACCAAGAACAGCGCCGGCCAGTACCTGCCGCTCGGCGAGTGGTTCATGTACCGCTACTACGGCTCCCAGAGCGGCAACATCGTCAACCTGATCCCCGGCGCCGGCACCGACGGCCTGGCCACCAAGGACAACAGCGCCAAGAACGCCAAGATCCTGCTCGGCAGCAGCGGCAACACCGGCACCGTCACCGTCAACCTCACCGGCCTCAACACGACATCGGTGGTGGAGAACAGCCAGGTCCGCGCGGTCGTCCAACGCGTCCCGTACAACAACGGCGCCGCGGTGGCCGGACCCGAGACGATCTCCGACACCACCCTGACCGTCAGCAACAACGCCGCCTCGGTGAGCCTCCCCTGGAGCAACGCCAAGGACGGCTACACCGTCACCCTGCTGCCCCCGTCCAACACCACCGTCTCGACGGTCGCGGTCAGCGAGAACAGCGGGCAGTGCCTGGACGACACCAACCTGAGCACCGCCAACAACACCCAGTACCACCAGTGGAACTGCGAGGGTGGCTACCAGCAGATGCTCGACCTCAAGCCGGTGGCGGGGAAGACCAACACCTACAACATCGTCAACGAGCTCAGCGGCAAGTGCCTGGACGTCTCCGGTGCGTCCACCGCCGACGGCGCCGCCGTCATCCAGTACACCTGCGGTTCGGGCACCAACCAGCAGTTCACGCTCAACCCGGTCAGCGCGCTGGGCAACAGCAAGGACTACCAGCTGGTCGCCGTGCACAGCGGGAAGTGCGTCGACGTCAGCAACGTCTCCACATCGCCCGGCGCCCTGATCCACCAGTGGACCTGTGATCCCGCAAGCGCATTGAGCACCAAGAAGAACCAGATCTGGCGCCTGCTCGGCAAGGGCTGACGGCCGACGACTCCCGTGATCCCCCTGACATGCGTGGCCTCCGGTATCGCTGCCGGAGGCCACGCATGCTTCGCCGGTCGTCAGCCCTTGCCGAGCAGGCGTCCGTCTCCGCCGCCCTCTGGCGCCCGCCGCCATAGGGAAGAGCACGATCTCCGGATGCCACGTGTCACTGCCGCGAAGGCAGTTTCCGCAATCCGTTCTCCAACAGCGCGAACGCGTGTTCCGCGTCGGCCACCGCACCCGCATAGCGCTCGTCGGCCGACTCCCCGTACGCCAGGCGATCGGCGTTGTCCTGGGCCAACGCCCATTGGACCCCGACGATCTGGACGGCAGCAAGCCGCGCGGTGAGTTCCGGAATGTCCGCTGTTTCCTGCAGCGCCTGGGCGAGTGCGCGTTCGGCGCCGGTCTTGAACCGGTCCATCCGGGCCACCAGCGAGGGCGCGTCGAGGATCATGCGGTGGACCTTCCGCACCTGGGGGTGGTCGTTGAGCCCGGTGATCGGGTCCCGCTCGCGCAACCCCTTGAGGAAGTGCTCGCGCAGCGCGGTCAGCGGGGCGGTGCGGGGCGGGCGGGCCCGCACGACGCGTGCGGCTTCGGTCTCGTGGTCGGCGAGGCGATGCACCACGAGGTCTTCCTTGGTCGGGAAGTAGGCGAAGAGCGTGCGTTTGGACACCTCGGCCGCCTCGGCCACCTGAGCCACCGAGACCTGGTTGAAGCCGTGTTCGAGGAACAGCGTGATCGCCGCATCGGAGATCGCCGCATGGGTCCGCTGCTTCTTTCGTTCCCGCAGCCCTGGCTTGCCCTCCACGACGCCCACGGTAGCAGATCGTTGCCCCGAGGAGATTTCTGCACCTGGTATACATTTACCCCAAGGCGAGAGATGAGATGGAGTGAAGGCGAAGGTGTTGGCAGAGATCGAGACCGAGGTCGTCATCGCGGGCGCCGGCCCGGCCGGACTGATGCTGGCCTATGAACTGACTCTGGCCGGGGTCGAGACCCTGGTGCTGGAGAAGCTGCCCCGGCGCGTCGAGCAGGTGAAGGGCGGCGGGGTTCAGCCCCGTACCGCCGAGCTGCTGGAGATGCGCGGGCTGCTCGAGCCGTTGCTGCAGCGGGCCACGTCACGTGAACCGGTCGGCGGGCACTTCGCCGCCCTGCCCGTGCCCTTGGACTGCACACCCTGGCAGACCAGGCACCCTTTCCCGATCGCGATCCCTCAGTGGGAGATCGAGGAAGTACTGGAAGAGCGGGCGATCGCCGCCGGCGCGCGCGTTCTGCACGGCACTGCCGTCTGCGAAGTCGAGTCGGACGACGACGGTGTGGTGGTGAGGGCGGACGGTCTGCAGGTGCGGGCTCGCTACCTGGCGGCGTGCGACGGCGGCCACAGTACGGTGCGCAAACTGCTCGGGCTGCCGTTCCCCGGTAGGCCCGGGACGCATCAGGCGGTGTTGGCCGACATCCGCCTGTCCGCCGTATCGTCGCTGGTGCCGCAGCAGTTGGGGCATATGAGCAGCCTGATGCGTCATGCGGGCGGCTATTGGGCCATGCTGGTCCCTCTCGGCGGCGACCGGTACCGGTTCACCTTCGGGCGCGCGGACGATGCGGACACCACCCGCGACACCACGATCACCCACGAGGAGATCGCCGCCGCGCTGCAGGCCGTGTACGGCGATGAGACCACCCTCGGCGCCGTGGACAACTCCTCGCGGTTCAGTGACGCCACGCGGCAGCTGGAGCACTACCGTGCGGGCCATGTCCTGTTCGCGGGCGACGCCGCACACATCCACCCGCCGCTGGGCGCCCAGGGGCTCAACCTCGGCATCCAGGACGCGATCAACCTCGGTTGGAAACTGGCCGCGGCCGTCCGGGACCGGGCGCCGAGCGGCCTGCTGGACAGCTACCACGCCGAACGGCATCCGGTCGGAGCCCAGGTCCTGCATCACACGTCGGCACAGCGGGTCCTGGCAGACCCGAACCCGAGCGAGGACGTGGCCGCCCTGCGGGACATCTTCATCGACCTGCTGCGCCTGCCCGACACCAACCGCCACCTCGCAGGACTGATGTCCGGCCTCTCGCTGCGCTACGAACTGCCCGGCGATCACCCGCTCACCGGACAGCGCATGCCGGACGCCGACCTGGTCACCGAAGCAGGCCCCACCCGGCTGTCGACGCTGTTCGGCTCGGGGCACGCCGTCCTGCTCGATCTGGCCGGAACCGTCCCGGCCGACCTCCGGCTCTCGCCACGAGTCGACCTCGTCCGCGCCACATGCACCGACGATCTGGGCGCTGCCGCCCTGCTCATCCGTCCCGACGGCTACGTCTGCTGGGCTGCGGACACCCCCGCCGCCTGCGGCGATACCCTGCTCGCCGCAATGGCCCGCAACCTTGAGAGGGCACCCTGAGCCAGGTGCCCTCCGATCGTGCTGCGGCCTACAACAGGGCTTTCTGGGGCTGCGTGGGGACCACGATGACGGTGGTGGTGCCTGCGCTCAGGGCCGCCTTGAACTCGCGCTCCAGGTCCTCGGTGCTCTCCACGTCGACCGCGCGGCATCCGAAGCCGCGGGCGACGGAGGCGATGTCGAGCCCGGGCAGGTCGAGTCCCGGAACGCCCGGTGTCTCCTCCAGCACCGCGAACGACTTGAGGATGGAGTACTCGTGGTTGTGCATGACCACGTAGACGATGGGGAGGTTGTGCTGGGCCGCCGTATAGATGGCCTGCACGGAGTACTGGAAGGACCCGTCGCCGATCAGTCCGATCACCGGCCGTTCGACGCCTCTGTCCTGGTCGCCGAGCGCGACGCCCACCGCGGCTGGTGTGCCCCAGCCGATGCCTCCGCTGGCCGTGGCGAAGAACGATCCGGTCCGGATGGTGGGGAGCCACTCGATCTGCTGCGCCATCGTGGAGGTCGATTCGTTGACGATGACCGCGTCGGACGGCCGGACTCTGCTCAGAGCGGCATAGACCTCGGGCGGGGTGAGGGGGCTGTTCGGCGTCTGCGGCAGCTCGCGGGGCCGCGGCATCGGTTCTGGAGCGGTCCGCGTCGGGCCCTGCGTGACCATGTCCAGGAGCAGCTCGATCGCCGTCCTGGGATCGCCCAGGAGGCTGTCACCCACACGCGCCGCGGCGGCAACATCCGGATTGCCGGTGATCTGCAGGAGTTCGGTGCCGTCGGGGAGATAGTCGCCGGGCACGTAGGGGTAGTAGCGGAACACCTCCGCGCCGATCACGACCACCAGATCGTGCCCGGTCAGCCGATCGCCGATGGTCTTCACCGACATGCCCAGCGGGCCGCCGAAGAGGGGGTGGTCCTCGGGGAAGGAGGCGCGGTCCAGCAGCGGGGCGCCGTAGACGGCCGCGCGCAGCTTCTCCGCCAGGGCGACGGCAGCATCCCAGCCGCCGCTGCGGTCGACCTCCGGCCCGAAGATCAGTGCGGGACGACGGCTTGCGGAGATGCGATCGGCGAATGTGCGCAGCCGCTCGGTGTCGGGGGCGACGCGGTCGCTCACCGTCCGCACCCGGACGAAACCCGACAGGGGCCGCTTCCAGTCGTCCATGGGAACCGACAGGTAGACCGGTCCCGTCGGCGGCTGCAACGCCACTGCGTAGGCCCGCATGAAGGCTTCGGGGACGTCTTCGGCGCGGGCCGGCTCGTAGGACCACTTCACCCATGGCTTCGGCAGCGTGGTGGCCTCACGGTTGCCGAGATACGGCTCCCCGATCACCAGTTCCCGATGCTGCTGTCCCGAGGTGATGATCAGGGGCGTGTTTCCGTGGTAGGCGGCCACCAGGTTGCCCATGGCGTTTCCCATCCCCGCTGAGGAGTGCAGGTTGACCAGTGCCGGCCGGCGGGTCACCTGGGCGAAGGTGTCGGCCATCGCGATGACGGACGCCTCCTGCAGCGCCAGGACGTAGGTGAAGTCCTCGGGGAAATCCTGCAGGAACGGCTGTTCGGTGGAGCCGGGATTGCCGAAGACCGTGGTGAGTTCGAGGGTGCGCAGCAGGTCGTAGGTCACGCTGCGGACGGTGGAGTGCTCAGTCATGGCTACTACTGACTTTCGTGCTGGAGCTGGGCGCCGGGTCACCGGCACTGCCTCCCCATCGAGGGACACGGTGCTCTGGCCGTTGAAGTGAGTGGTTCGGCCTTGTACGCGTACGGGTTCTCGGACACCGGCGCGAGGGCCTCGTGTCCGTGCAGCTCCTGGGTGGGCTCGGCGGCCGTGGCGGCCAGGTAGCACCAGGAAGCGGATGTCCTCGGTGAACAGGGCCATCTGACCCTTGGCGTCCCCTACGGTCCGCGCAGTGCGCGTAGGCGTCGATCAACTCGTGGACGGCCAGCCGGTCGGCGGCTTCCTCGGGTGAGATCACAGTAGGAGGACATCTCTACTCTCATCATGAAATTATTTGACATATGCATGAGAACACCGGTCGCGGGCGACCCGCAACCGGGCGGCAGGGACGGGAGGGAAACTCTGTGACTTCTGCGAGCGACAGGACCGATCCCCGCATCACACGGACGACCACCGCCCTGCAGCGGGCCGCCGTGGAGCTCGCCTCGCGGCGACCCGTTTCCCGGATCACCGTCGCCGAGCTGGCCGGGCGCGCCGGGGTCACCCGGGCGACCTTCTACAACCGCTACAACACCCCCCTCGACCCAGTCGTCGAGGCGCTTTACGCAGACCTGGAGACCGGCCACCGGCTGGAGGACCGGCGCCGCGACGAGGGGTACCCGGGCCCGGAACTGCTGCGGCTCGCCGTTGCGGAGGTGGCAGACCACGTCGAGCGGTTCGAGGGCGTCTACCGGCACGCCCTCGACGATCCGGCGGACCGCGGCGTCTACGACGCGCTGGTCCGTCACTTCAACGACTACGCCCTCACCTTCCTGGCCCGCGCCACTGCCGCCGATGCCGTCCTCCCGGGCGCCGACCACCAGGTGATCGCCCAGTTCCTCGCCCATGGCTTCGCCGGAGCGATCAAGGCCTGGCTCAGTGATCCGTCCGTCACCAAGGACAACCTGGTCGACGCCGCCGTGGCATGCGCCCCCGCCTGGTGGGCGGCTGGAGCCTGTGCCCCGCCCAAGACCGTTGACCAAGGGCATCCTTGCCCGGGACCGATCCGGAGAACAGGGAGAAGCACAACCGCTGATCGGGGTTAGCGAGCCGGCGCGCGTTCGCGATGTGCTCAGGTGCTCCACGGCGCGGACGCCGCCGACGGTCCCGTGGGAGACGAATGCGGCGGCCTTGTTGTCCCAGTCCGCCGGCGAAGTCGAGGGCGTTCTCGATCATGGTCGGGTGGGCAGGCGCTTCAGAGTGAGCAGTTCCAGTGCCTCCTCCCAGCGGAAACCGTCTGCCGCACCATCCGACTTTGGTTGGTGAGGCTGATACGAGCTGATCAGGACGCCCATCTCGCGCAGCCGTTGAAGACTCTGGGGGTATGCGGGGTGGGCGGCCTGAGCCGAGTTCAGGTACGGCAGAACAGCGGTGGGGATCCCCATGCCATGTGCCTCGCACAGGATGCCCAGGGCGAGGGTGTCGCAGATCCCGGCGGCCCACTTGTTGATCGTGTTGAAGGTGGCGGGCGCGACGGCGATGGCATCGGCCGGGGGCAAGGGGCGTGGCTGGCCGGGCGTGCGCCAGGCAGAGCGGATCGGGTAGCCGGTCTGTGCCTCCATGGCCGTCGTGTCGATGAAGCCCAGGCTCAGCGGGGTGGCGATGACGCCGACGTTCCAGTTCGTCTCCTGGGCCGCCGTGATCAGTTTGCCGACGTCGCCGGCAATTCCGGCCGCGCACACGACGACGTAGAGGAACGGTTGGCTGCTCTGCTGGTCGGGCTGATCGCTCACGCGGGGACTCCCAGCTGTCGGCTGAACCGGTGTAGTTCAGGCAGGCTACGACGTCGGTCGCGGGCGGCGGGCGGCCATGTCGAATCGCGTGTGTCCTGTCTGCTGTGGGCGGAGACACGCGTGCCCTCGGCCGGGATGTCCGGCCGAGGGCACACGCGGGGAGAACAAGTACGGCCGGCAGACGGCCGTGGTCGGCTGAGCGTCAGGCGAGGGTGACCTCGACCGGCAGCTTCTTGATGCCGTTGACGAAGTTGGAGCGGACGCGCGGGACGTCGCCGGCCAGCCTGATGTCGGCGATGCGCGGGATCAGCTCCTCGAACATGATGCGGATCTCGGTGCGGGCGAGCAGGTTGCCCAGGCACGGGTGGAGGCTGCCCTTGCCGAAGGTGACGTGGTCGTTGCTCTGCCGGGCCACGTCGAAGTCGTAGGGGTTGCCGAAGACTTCCTCGTCGCGGTTGCCGGAGGCGTACCACATGACGACCTTGTCGCCCTCCTGGATCCGCTTGCCGCCGAGTTCGACGTCACGGGTCGCGGTGCGGCGGAAGTGGTAGACCGGGGAGGCCCAGCGCAGGAACTCCTCGACCGCCGTCGGGATCAGGGACGGGTCGTCCTTGAGGCGGGCCAGCTGCTCGGGGTGCTGGAGGAGGGCCAGCATGGAGTGGGAGATGGTGTGGCGGGTGGTCTCGTTGCCCGCCACCACCAGGAGCAGGAAGTAGTTGTCGAAGTCCTGCGCGGACAGGGGCACTCCGTCGCGCGGGGTCGTGTTGACGAGCTTGGAGATCAGGTCGGTGCCGTCGCCGCCGCGCCGCTGCCGGGCCGGCTCGCGGCCGTACTCGAAGACCTCGAGGGAGGCGGGGGAGCGGAAGGGCAGGTCGCGGTACTTCTCGCTCTCCTCGCTGTGCAGGAGCACGTCCGCGTAGTCGGGGTCGGTGTTGCCGATGATGCGGTTGCCCCAGTCGATGAGCTGCTGGTTGTCCTCCGACGGGACGTCGAGGAGGCGGGCCAGGACGTTGATGGGGAAGTCCGCCGAGACCTCCTTGACGAAGTCGAACGTTCCCTTCGCCAGGGCCGCGTCCAGCGTCTTCGCGGTCAGGCCGCGCAGGAAGTCGCTGTAGCTGTTGATGACGCTTGCGCCGAACTGGCGCTGGATCACGCTGCGCAGCGCGCGGTGGCGGACGCCGTCCATCTCCAGGATGGAGGCCCGCTCTACGGCGCCAGCGACACCCACGACAGCGTCTACGACGTCGACGACCTCCAGGACGACTTCGACCTCGAACTCGCCCGGCACACCATCGACTTGGGCCTGCCCCTGCTGGCGATCTGCCGTGGCCTGCAGGTCGTCAACGTCGCCCTCGGCGGCACCCTGGAGCAGGACATGGGCGGCCCCGAGCGAGAGCACCGGCACGTCGTGCACCCGGTGGCGATCCAGCCCGGCACCTTGCTGGAACAGGCCACCGGCGCGCAGAAGGTCGAGGCGTCGTGCTACCACCACCAGCGGGTGCACCGCGCCGGCGCGGGACTCGAGGTCACCGCACGCGCGGCCGACGGCACCGTGGAGGGGCTCGAACTCCCCCGTGTCCACGGATGGTTCAGCGCCGTTCAGTGGCACCCGGAGGACACCGCCCACGAGGACCCCGCCCAGCAGGGCCTCTTCGACGCCCTCGTACGAGCCGCCTGCGACAGACGCTGACATGACACCAGAGCCTCCGGGCCGGATGCCGGGCGTTTCGGCCGGTGCTCGGCCCGGAGGCCAGGTGGCGTGGTCGGCCGCGTTCGGCGGGGCTTCACCCACGCAGATCCGGATCTGCAGGCGTCCCTATGTGGCAGGGCAGCGACTGGCCCCGCTGAGCCGGGCGCGCGGCGGCATCGGCAGAACCCTCGACACCGAACCGCCGGGCACCCCGGCGATGGAGGCGTTCTCACTCCGACAGTTCGGCCGGCGGTGGCCCCGGATCAGTGAGGACTCAGGCCTGTGCACGGCGTCCGCTGCGGCGCGGTGCCGGAGGCGCGCCGTCGAGGAGAGCGAGGCGTCGTTCCTCGCCGTGCTCCTCGACCTGGAGCACGACCTGGCGCAGCCCTTGTGCGACGCTGCGGCACTCCTCGTCACTGAGCCGCGAGGCAACGAAGGCCTCCTCCTGGTTGAACTCGGGGAAGAGCCGCTGCATGAGCTCTTCGCCCTCCTCGGTGAGGCTGAGCAGCACCAGCCTGCCGTCGGTGGGGTGACCGGCCCGCCGCACCAGCCCGCGCTTCTCCAGGGTCCGCGCGACTCCGGTGAGTGTCCCCTTGGAGATCCCCGCCTCCTCCGCCACGTGCCGGGTCTCCGACTCGCCCCAGACCCAGACCAGCCACAGGACGACGAACGCCGTCCCCGGTGCGGCGTGCTGGCGGGGTAGACCGTCATGCGTGGGTAGCCCGCGGCGCGGACCGTGGCGTCCCCACGTCGCCGCTCTCGCGGAACGAAGAGGGCCCCGGATCGTTCCGGGGCCCTCGAACCGCTGAGGTCCTACTCGGCGAGGAAGAGCTTCGCCTGTGCGGTGAAGCCGGCCGCCTGCTCGATCTGGATCCAGTGACCGGCGTGCGGGAGCACGTGGAGCCGGGCGTTGGGAAGGTTCTCGGCCAGGTAGTACCCGGCCGCCACCGGGAGCATCCGGTCTTCACGACCGTGCAGCACGAGCGCCTGGTGCTGGATGGCTGCCAATTCGTCCTCGGTGTACTTGACCGGCCCGTACTCGGGGTTGAAGGTCGCCAGGTGCGAGCGGCGCACGTCTTCGCGGGTGGCCAGCGCGACCCGTGTCCGCGCGATCTCCTCCAGCTTGCCGGCGAAGAGGTCGGTGTCGTCGACGAATCGTACGAGCAGGTCGGCCATCGTCTCGGGCGACGGGTCCTGGTAGAAGGTGATCAGCTTCATCAGGTCCTCGGTCGGCGGGATCGGTGCCCCGCCGCTGCCCATGAGGATCATCTTGTCGATGCGGGCAGGCTCGATCTGAGCGACACGAAGCGTGATCATGCCGCCCATCGAATTGCCGACGAAGTGTGCCTTGGCGACACCCAGGGCGTCGAGCAGGGCGATGAGCGACCGGGCACGCAGGGTGGTGTACTCCGGCATGCCACCGGTCGGGGCGGGTTCCGGGTGCTCCGAGTCGCCGAACCCCAGCACGTCGGGTGCGATGCAGTAGTAGTCCTCGGCGAACCACGGCATCAGATGCGCCCAGTTGGAGGGCGCGCTGACACCCGGTCCCGAGCCGTGGACGAAGAGGATCGCGGGCTTGGACGGGTCGCCGCAGGTGTAGACCCGCAGTCGATGTCCACCCGCCTGGATGTCCTGGCTGCGGACCTCGCGGTCGCCGGCAGCGGTCGCGGTCACTTGGCGCCCTCCTCGGCCGCCGCCTTCATGGCCGCTTCCTGGAGTTCCTGGCCGCGCTTGGCCAGCTCGACGAGGGCCGTGCCCAGCTCCATCGGGTTCTTGTGGCCCCACGCGCTGATGGAGTCGTACTCGCCGACCTCCCAGGCGTCGTCGTCCTCGATGATCAGGCCACCCCAGCCGTACTCGACCGCGATGCCCGACGGGGAGTGGGCGTAGAAGGAGAACATCTTGTCGTTCGGGTGCATGCCCATGGTGTGCAGCAGCGGCACCCGTGCCTCGACGATGCGGTCGTAGGCCCAACCCACGTCCGACATGTTGTTGTTCTCGATCAGGAAGTGGTGGAGCTTGAACGGTGCCGGCATCTCGGCGAAGGCCAGCGTGTGGTGACGGCCGTTGCAGTGGGTGAAGGCGGCGTCGACGAAGACGCCGGGCGCGACCTCGTCCTTGATGTAGTCCGACAGCTTGAAGCCGAGGTGGCTGTAGAACTCGAGCATCCGCTCGCGGCCGCCGCCGGGCGTGCAGAGCAGGAACATGTGGCCGGCGCCGCCCTGGCGGGTCTGGAAGCCGTACTTGTTGACCTCGTTGGCGTAGGGCGTTTCGGCCTTCTTCAGACCGTTGATCAGCTCGACGCGGTTGCCCTCGGGGTCGGCGGTGACGTAGATGCGGGCCACTCCACGCTCGGCCGCGAGCTCAGGGGCGCCTTCGGCGACGTCGTGTCCCTTACTGCGCAGCAGCGCGACGACCTCGTCGAGATCCGCATCCGAGCCGCAGTCGAAGCCGGCGAAGGCCAGGTCGTTGCGCGGGCCCCGCACGACGATCGTGCGGTGGATGTAGTCGTCGAGCCGGAAGGTGCGGATGTCGTCCTCGTGACGGGCCGGCATCAGACCGAGAAGCTGACCGGCGAAGCCGCTCCAGGCGTCCAGGTCGTCGGCCTCGATGCCGACGTAGGAGAGTTCTTTGATCGTTGCGGCCATGTCGAATCTTTCAGTCGGAGGGGGCGGTCAGGCGGGAACGGAGAGGCCGGTGGGGTCGGCTGCGGCCACGAAGCGGTCGGGGCGTACGACGACCACGCGGGCGCCGCGCTCACGCAGCCAGCCGATGAGGGTGCCGTCGATGTCGACGATCTCGTCGGGACCCTCGGTGCCCTGGTCGGCGGCGCGGACGGTGAGGTAGCGCGCGCCGATGGCGTCCCAGCCGGCTTTCTCCTCGGCTGACAGCACGGTCGTCGGGTCGACGTGGTCGCCGAGTACGACGAAGCCGTTGCCGAGCAGATCGTCGAGCCGGCCGATGAGGCCGTTGACGGTGGCGGCTCGCGGCTGCGGGATGATCTTTCCGACCGCGCTGTCGGGCGCCGCGGCACCCGTGAACCAGCCGGCGACATAGAACGGCGGCCAGAGCAGCGGCGGCAGCTCCTCCGACTGCGCGGCCAGAGCGGCCTGCTCCTCCTCGGTGAGTTCCTGCTTGATGATGCGGCCCAGCTGTACCGAGACCTCGGTGTAGAAGTCGACGTTGGGGCGGCGCTCCGCCTCGTAGGAGTCGAGGATCGAGGCCGGGAGGGAGCCGCCGAGCACGCCGGCGAGCTTCCACGCGATGTTGAACGCGTCACGGATGCCCGACTGCATGCCCGACCCGGCCCACGGCGGCATCAGGTGAGCGGCGTCGCCGAGCAGGAAGACGCGCTCGCCGACGCGCCACGAGTCCGCGGACCGGATGTGGTGGCTGTAGAAGGCATGGCCGTGGATGTCGATGTCGTCGCGCGAGACCCCGAGCGACTCCAGCAGCGGCCAGAGATCCTCGTGGGTGGCGAAGTCCGCGTCGGTTTCGTCGGGCTTGAGCGGGATCTCCCAGCGGTGGTTGTCGCGACCGAGCGCGATGTCGACGACGGGGCGCTCCTTGTCGGACCAGAAGGTGAGGATGTGGCGGTTGGGCCACCAGCGCTTCACCTTGCCGTCGACGACGACCCAGCGCACATTCAGGGTGTCGCCGACGAGGTTGACGCCCAGGCGCTCGCGGGTCGCGGCTTCGCCGCCGTAGCAGGCGAGGGCGTACCGGGCTCGCACCGTGGAGGACTCACCGGTGGCGAGGTCACGGGCGGTGACCGTGACTCCGTCGGCGTCCTGAGCCACGTCGGTCACCTCGACGCCGTACTCGACCCGGATCTTGTCGCCGAACCGCGCGGCCCCGTCGCGAAGGGCCTGCTCCATGGTGGGCTGGTAGATCGCGTACGACGTCGCGTGGCCGAGCTGCCCCGGCGGGAACGGCAGGTGCAGCAGCTCGGTGCCGTCGTAGGTGATCCAGCGCAGGGCGAGAGTGGGATCCATGTCGGCCTTGACGCGCTCGTCGAGGCCGACCTGCTGGAAGAGGCGCATCGTCCAGTCGTTGACCGTGACGGCGCGGGCACGGCTGTAGATGTCGCGTTCACGCTCGAACGCGATCGCGGTGATGCCGAGGGTGCCGAGCGCGTTCGCCGCGGCGACGCCCGAAGGGCCGTAACCGATGATCGCGACGTCGGCATCGTAGTCGTGTGGACGCATGTGTCTCGCTTCCGGAATGAACGCTCCAGACAGAATGATGTGGCGCCCATTAGAAGTGGCCGCTGTCATGGTGTCAAGGGTCTGGATCGAACATTCCAGTTAGGATGCGAGCATGCCGACCACAACCGCGGGACGCCGCAACAAGCGCCTGCTCCAGGGGGAGCGCTCGCGTGATGAGATCCTCGATGCCGCCTCGCGGATGATGTCGATCCGCGGATTCGACGGCACGAGCATCGCCGACATCGCCCGGGAGTCAGGGCTGCCCAACAGCTCCATCTACTGGCACTTCAAATCCAAGCTGGGCATCCTCGCCGCTGTCATGGAGCGCGGGGCCGACCGCTTCTTCGCGAGTGTCACCACACCTGAACCAGACCCGGGCGACACACCCGAGGTGTACTTGCGCCGTGCCCTCCGCGCCGCCAGTGCCGCATTCGTCGACCACCCGGAGTTCCTGCGGTTGTTCGTGCTGCTACTCCTGAGCAGCGACGCCCCGGAGACGATCGAGATCATCGAACGAGTACGAGCACACGGACGCTCCAACCTCCATGCTCTGATCACCCATGCCTTCACCACCATCGCCCCCGACCGGGCCGGGCAGGTGGCCGACGACACCGTCGACTTCGCACTCGCGGGCTTCGACGGCGCCTTCCTCGCACTCCAGGCCAACCCCGCCGCAGCGCACGAGCACTTGATGGAGCAGCTCGCCATTGCGCTGTCGAGTCTTGGTCGGCAGAGTCTCGACGCATGACCAGGATCAGCCGAAGCGGAGCACGCACGTGAGCGCTTGAGGACACCCACCCGCCGCAAGCCGCGCTGCCCGGGAGGAGTGCCGATGAGCCGCACGTCATCGGGGGCTGATTCAGCGCCTGGCACTACCGGCGACCCACGCCAGCACGGGCGCACGGCCCGGCCCCAGAAACACCGGACACAGACCCTCCTTCCCTCTAGAGTCAAGATCATGGAGAACAGGATCCTGGGGCGCACGGGCAGGCACGTCGGGGTGATCGGGCTCGGGGCCTGGCAGCTCGGCGGCGCGGACTGGGGGCAGGCGGACGAGGCAGACGCCCTCGGCACACTGCACGCGGCGCTCGAGTTGGGCGTGGACTTCATCGACACCGCCGACGAGTACGGGGACGGGCGAAGCGAGCAGATCATCGGCGAACTCCTGCGGGCGCACGCGCAGACGGGCACGAGGGCACCGACGGTGGCGACGAAGATGGGCCGGCGGTCGGCCCAAGTGCCGGAGAACTACAACGCCGCCAACTTCCTTGCGTGGACCGACCGTTCGCGGCGCAATCTCGGCGTCGAGCGGCTCGACCTGGTGCAACTGCACTGCCCGCCGGACCCGGTGTACGCGAGCGACGAGGTGTTCGACGCCTTGGACGCGCTGGTCGAGGACGGGACCATAGCCGCGTACGGAGTCAGCGTCCGCACCTGCGAGCAGGCGCTGGCCGCCCTCCGCCGCCCGAACCTTGCCACGATCCAGATCGTCCTGAACGCCTTCCGCCTCAAGCCACTGGAGCAGGTTCTGCCGGCCGCGGCAGAGGCAGGAGTCGGCATCATCGCGCGCGTGCCGTTGGCCAGCGGGCTGCTCTCGGGGCGATACACGGCCGCGACCGTCTTCGGCGCGGACGACCACCGCAACTACAACCGGCGCGGCGAGGCCTTCGACGTCGGCGAGACCTTCTCGGGCGTGGACTACGCGACCGGGCTCGAGGCGGTGGAGCGGCTGCGTCCGCTGCTGCCCGAGGGCGTGACGCTCGCTCAGTTCGCGCTGCGCTGGATCATCGACCAGGAGGCGGTCAGCGTCGTCATCCCGGGCGCGCGCAACGCCGAGCAGGCGCACGCGAACGCCGCCGCGGCCGCGCTGGCCCCGCTGGATCAGGACACACACAAGGCTGTGCAAGACGTCTACGAAGAACTGATCCGTCCGCAGATCCACCACCAGTGGTGATCCGCCCAGCCTCACCACCCGGCACCCGAGATCGAGCTTGAGCCGATACCTCACCAGCCCGGTACAACGACGAATCGGGCAGGCGCCGACGTTCCGCATGCCGCGGCCGGCCGAAGTGGGCCTCTATCGGGTTGGCTCAGGAGGCGTACATCGGAGTGAGGCTCAGCTCGACCTTGTTCTTCCCCCGGGCGCTCCCGGAGATCACCCGGGAGCTGCACCCCAACGCGATACCCAGCGCCATGTACGGTGAACCGATGGGCCACCCGGGGCTGCGCGCCCCCGCCCCGGATGCTCTTCCAGTCGCTGGGCGCCCGCGTCACCGGAGTGCCCGTCGACGAGGATGGGTTACGGGTGGACGAACTGCCCGCCGACACCAAGCTGGTCTACGTCACCCCTTCCCATCAGTTTCCGCTGGGCATGCCGATGTCCCTGCCACGCCGTCTGGCCCTGCTGGAATGGGCGCAGCAGCAGGGTGCCGCGGTGGTGGAGGACGCCTACGACAGCGAGTACCGCTACGGTGCGCGGCCGATCGAGCCGGTGCAGAGTCTGGATCGCGGTGGGCGTGTGCTGTACGTGGGATCGTTCTCCAAAACGCTGATGCCGCTGCTGCGGCTGGGCTTCCTCATCGCCCCCGCTCCGCTGCATCAGGCCCTGCGGGCGGCCAGGTTCGTCACCGACTGGCACACTGCCGTTTCAGGCGGCGCTCGCCCGCTTCATCGACGAGGGGCTGTTCGCCCGGCATGTGCGCCGCATGCGGGCCGTCTACGGCAGGCGCCATGCCAGGCTGGCCGCCCTGCTCGCCCGCAGCTTCCCCGACCGGCTGCACCCGGTGTCTTCGGCAGCCGGACTGCACCTGAGCGCCTATGCCCCGGCAGACAAGGAGCACGGGGCCAGAGCCGTGGTCCGCCGCGCGCGGGCGGCGGGAGTGATGCTGCACTCGCTGTCGGAGTTCCGCTATGAGCGCCCCGCCCCGGTGGGCTTCGCCTTCGGATACGGGGGTGTGGACGAGGACTGCATGGAGGATGGCATGGCCCGGTTCTCGCAGGCACTGGGTCTGCCGTAGCCAGAGCCCGATCACAGCCCGGCGTGCCAGTCCCGCTCCAGATCGCCTGTGTCGCATACGCTGCGAAGATGTCCAAGCCGGCGTCCTTGATAACGCATGCGTACGAGGACATGCCGCCCGCTGGCGGCTCTTCACGTCGGCCCGGATGGCGCAGCTGCCGGATGCGGGAAGGGGTGCGGCATGAGGTCCCCAGGCGTGCACCTACGGGAGATCACCGACGACAACCGGGATGCCGTTCGGGCCCTCCGCGTCCGACGTGACCAGAAGCAGTTCGTCGCCTCCGTGTCCAAGTCGCTCAAGGAGGCGGCAGGGAAACCGGAGGCCAATCCCTGGTACCGCGCCGTGTACCGCGGCGACGAACCAGTCGGCTTCGTGATGCTGTCGTGGAAACCGCCGGCTGGTCCTTACCAAGGCCGGCACTTCATCTGGCGCCTCCTCGTCGACAAGCGGCACCAGAGGCGAGGGATCGGCCAAGAGGCACTCACGCAGATCGCCGCCCTGGTTCGCGCGGACGGTGCCACCGAGCTGCTGACCAGCTACGAGCCCGGCGACGGCGAACCGTGGCCCTTCTACCAGAAGTTCGGGTTCGAGCCCACCGGGGAGATCGACGACGGCGAGATCGTTCTGCGGCTCACCTTCCCCGCTCAGTGAGCTCATACGGGAAGCCGCGGACGGTTTGGGCCGCCGGGGCTGCACGCCGGTCGTGCGTGTATGCGGCCGCGGCTCCCCACGAGGTCGGCCTGTCCGGCCTGGACTTGGTGGGCGGGAGGCCGTCCCCGCCTGCTCAAGCCTGACGACGGGGACTTGGTCATCCATACGGTCACCACCCGCCCCGCCAAGCCAGCTCGTCACCCGCTGATCACTGCGGAGACTTGTCGCCTCCCTGCGGAAAGTCCATGGCCGTGTCATCCGGATCGTCCGCGAGGCATGACGCTGCCTGCTCGCCTGCCACGAAGCCGTCGATCACTCGATCCGAGCGGCGATAGTCCGCGCGCACTCCAGGGCCTCGGTATGCGTGGTGTCCACCTCCAAGTCATAGAGCATGCCCTGGTGGACCACCTCCGCCTGCGACACGGCCATTCCCCCGATCCGATCCCCGCGGGCGATCTCGCGGCCTGCGGCGACCGCGCGCTCGCATCGGACACCCACCCAGAGCACCTCGAGCCCGTCAAGAACCTTCTGCCACTCCTGCTGGGACGCCGCCCCACCGAGGAAGACATCATCGATGATGACCCGGGCGCCCGCACGGACCATTGCGGCGACGCCCTCTCTCCACGCTGCTTGAAGCGCCCGGAACGCCGGCCCGACGCTCACCCCGCCGTCTGCGGCGAACTCGATCCCCGCATCCGATGTCTGCATGGACACGGGCATGGCTTCGATCAACGAGTCGACCCCGAAGGCAAGCCACGGATCCGGCAGGACCGCCTGTAGACACCGGACAATCCCGGACTTGCCTGAACTGGAACCGCCATTCAGCATGATCACCTGAGTCGTCACCGTGCCACAGTAGAGGCACACGACGACCGGAGTGTATGTCGGCAAGCCTGCCTTGCCGCCCAGAACCCGGCCAACGCTTTGCGCTCACAGCACTCCTCTCGTGCTGTGACGGGAAACGCAGCGAGATGCCGATGCCGTCAGTACTCGGAAGCGAAGACGTCGACGACGGCTTCGCATCGCAGCGGATCGTCGGTGAAGCCTGCATCCAGTCCCCACAGCCAGTAGTCGGCGCACCGCACGACGGTCCAGGCGCGGGCAAGGTCCGCGTCCAGCTCGGCGGTGTCGACCAGGGTGTGGAAGTGGTGGAGGAGTTCGGTCCTTCCGGCCATCTCGTCGAGACGCGTCCACAGCAGCTGGGCCACCTGGTACTCCGGGTCCCCGGTGAAGACCTTCGGGTCGACGGCCAGCCACGGTTCCCGGTCCGCGGCCAGGACGTTGTCGTAGTGGAGATCGTGGTTCACCATGAGGGACCCCGTCCGACGGCTGAGCTCATCGGCCAGGTCCCGGGCCCGGTCCACCAGCATCCTGGGAAAGGGACGGCCGAGCCGCTCCCACCGGCTTTCCAGGCCGTCGCGGGTCTCGGCAGCGATCTCGGAGAGGCGGCGGGGCCCTGCCGGGGCGGGAATGGCAAGCCGGCGCAGCAGTGTGCCTGCAGCGCGTACCGCTGCTTCGAGGTCGAGGGCGCGCAGGGGCCGGTGGCTGTGGGCGCGTTCCAGGAGCAGGGCGCCTTCGGCGGGGGAGGTCTCGAGCAGGCGGACGGCGCCGCGGCCGCTCCAGGTTTCCAGGGCCAGCGCCTCGTGGCAGACAGCGGTCTCCAGTGGCCAGGACACCTTGAGGACGCATCGCTCCTGCCCGCGGAGGACGGGGAGGACCATGCCGTTGTAACCGTGCATGGCCTCGCCGTCGGGCGTCAGGTGCCAGCGAGCGAGCAGCGCGTCCACCGTGTCCGGCAGGGCGCGGATCCAGGCGTGTCCTTGCTCGCCTTCGAGCTGCCAGCGACCGAAGGCCTGGAGACCGGATGGCACCGAGACCACGACGTCTTCCCTTCAGGCCCGGGGAGTGAGGCCACTATGAAACCGGGGATGGAAGGCGGCCCGCCCGCCCCAGCGCGGTCCAATCAGAAACCCGGTGAACCTTCCCGCTCACCGCACTGGCCACCCGAGTCAGCAACGGATGGGACCTGCCAGGGGGTTCCACGTGGGCATGACCGCGGCGCATTCAGACACCGATGGCCTTGCGGGAACCGTATTTCGCGCCGCTGACGGTGATCCCCTTGGCCACCACCGCGGTGCGCCCTTTGACGTAGCTGTCCCGGAGGGCGTCGTCGCGGTGGGTGAACTGGGCTACTGCGTCCTTGCGTCCGAGGCTGACGCACCGTGCCACGTAGCGCAGGGAGTAGGGCTCGGGCTTGCGGCCCTGGATCAGGCCGGCCAGGGCGTCGGCCGCGGCGCCGGCCTGCGCTCCGGCGGTCTGGCAGCCGAAACGGGCTCCCGGCACTGCCGCGCAGTCGCCCACGGCGAAGATCCGCTCGTCGGTGACGCTGCGCAGGAACTCGTCCACGACGATACGACCCTCCGCATCGACCTCGAGGCTGCTGCGAGCCGCGAGTTCGGGGACGCCCGTCACGATCGCCCACAGGGTCAGGTCGGAGGCGACGTCCTCTCCCGACCGCAGGCGTACCACGCCGTCGAACTGCCCTGCCCCTGCGGCCACTTCCTCGACACTGTCGTCGATGACCTCGACCGCGAGCCGGTCCAGTGCGGCGAGAACCCGCTGCCGTGCCCCACCGGAGAAGTTCTCGGCGACCGACGATCCGACGAGCCGCACCTGGACATCGGGCCTGGCCTCCGCCACCTCGGTCGCCGTCTCGATGCCCGTCGGACCGCCCCCGACCACCGTTACGGTGCGCCCCGCGGGGAGCGCGGCGAGTGCGGCCCGGGCCTGTTCGGCCCCCTCCCAGGTGCCGACCGGGACCGTGCCCGCCAGGGGCCGAACCGTGCTGCCCACAGCGAGGAAGAGGTAGTCGAAGTCGATGCTCTCGCCGTCGTCGAGGGTGATGGTGCCGTCGCCGATCTTCTCTACGGTGCCGATCCGCGGCGTGATCCCGTCACGCAGCATCGATGTGAGGGGTGTCGCGACCGCGGCAGTCCCGGCGATCTGCTGGTGCAGCCGTACGCGCTCCACGAACTCGGGTCGCACGTTGACCACCGTGACCTCGGCGCCCTTCACCTTCTTGGCCACCCGGTTCGCCGCGAACGTACCCGCGTACCCGGCGCCTACCACTACAACCTTCATCTCGGCCTCCCATGGGAGTAGCTGGTCGAACACGAGACGACGAAGGATCGGGTTTTGTGACACGACGGGTTTGTGAGGTACGCCACAGGAGCGAAGTGGCTCTCTTGACGAGTCGTGAAGTCGGTCCTCCCCGGGCTCGAGGGGCGCCTGGATCCACAGTCGCGTGACGTTCGCGATGGGATTTATCGGGGTGCCGGTGCGGTTCCGCCGAGGTGGTGGGTGAGGGTTTCCGCTGTTTCGGTGACGCGTTGCGCGATGTCCGGGAGTCGGTCGTGGGTGATGCGGGAGGCGGGGCCGGAGATGCTGATGGCGGCTATGACGGTCCCGTTGTGGTTGAAGGCGGGTGCCGCTACGCAGCGGATGTCGTGTTCGTTTTCGACGTCGTCGATGGCGTAGCCGCGTTCGCGGATGAGGGCGAGTTCGGTGTGGAGTTGCTGCGGGGTGGTGATGGTGGAGGGTGTGCGTGCGGGCATGCCGGCTGTTATCACCGTCTCGAGGATCTCGCTGGTGGTGTGGGCGAGGAAGGCTTTGCCGGTGGCGGTGCAGTAGGCGGGCTGGCGTGCGCCGATGCGGGAGTGCATGCGTACGGCCTGGGGGCTTTCGACCTTGTCGATGTAGACGATGTCGGGGGGGTCGAAGCTGACCAGGTGGACGGCTTCGCGTACGTCCTGGGCGAGCTGGTGCAGCAGGGGTGATGCGGTGCGCCGGATGTCGAGACGTTCCAGGTAGAGCTGGCCGAGCAGGGCGTTTTGCGGTCCGAGCCGGTAGTGGCCGTTTTCCGGGTCTTGGTCTACCAGTCGCTCCTCGCGCAGGGGGCCGAGGAGGCGCAGCACGGTGCTCTTGCTCATCTGGAGGCCGGCTGAGAGGTCGGTGAGTGAGGTTCCGTGCGGATGGCTGTCGTCGTCTGCCAGGTACATCAGGATGCTGAGTGCGCGCCGCAGGGATGAGGATGCGTTGCGGCGGGGCCCGGGCCCGGGCGTGTCGGGGGTCTGGTGCGCGCTGTCGGGCGAAGCCACGCCGGTTCCTCCTGGGGGTGAGATGCCGGGGCGTTCAGCCCGTCAAGGCCCGCCGCCTGGGACCAGCCGTCTGGGACCCGACATCACCCTACCGAACTGCATAGCAAAACGGAATGTCACATGTTGAAATCGGCCGTTGACGGCCGTGGGGTGCCGGGCTAGCTTCTCCGCAACGCAACGCAATGCAATGTGAAACACGGTTCTGCATTGCAAAACGCAGCTGGCGATCGATGCTGATCGCCCCCTCTCCGGCCGCCTCGGCTCACCCCTCAAAACCTCCCGGAAGGGAACGTATGTGATGAGATTTCGTCACGGTACCCGCCCTGTGATGACGATGTGTATCGGTGTGACGGCCGTCGCATCGCTGGCCGCCTGCAGCGCCGGCAGCGGCACCTCGGCTGCCGGCCAGCAGTCCTCCACGCTTCAGGACGTCATCAAGCGCGGCACCCTCAACGTCGCCAGCTGTCTGACGTTCCCCCCGTTCGGCTCCATGGACAAGGACAACAAGCCGCAGGGCTTCGACGTCGACGTCGCCACCGCCATGGCCACGGCCCTCGGCGTCAAGGTCAAGATCGTCGACACCACGTCCGCCAACCGCATCCCCAACCTGCAGACCAAGAAGGTCGACGCGGTGGTCTGCAACTTCACGACCACGGCCGAGCGGGCCAAGCAGGTCGCCTTCAGTGACCCCTACATCGTCGCGGGTGAGGTGATGCTGGTGAAGAAGTCCAGCGGTATCTCCTCCCTGAAGGACCTTGCGGGCAAGACGGTTGCGGTGACCAAGGGCTCCACCAACGGGGATGCGGTCAAGGCCGGCAACTCCAAGGCGAAGATCCAGGAGTACGACACCTCGGCCGCCGCCGTGCTCGCCGTCAAGCAGGGCCAGGCCGACGCCATGGTCGAGGACTCCAACTTCCTCAACTACCAGGCCAAGCAGGATTCTTCGCTCAAGGTCACCAAGGACTCGGTGGTGCCGCTGGAGTACAACGGCATCGGTGTCCCGCTGGGCGATGCCACCTGGCTGCAGTGGGTCAACACGTGGCTGCGGGAGTTCAACACCTCCGGGCAGGCCGACGCCCTCTACAAGAAGTGGTTCGGCGTGAACCGCGTCTACCCGCTCAACCCGTCCTACTGAGTCCCGGTCGGGCGGCGGACCCGCTGCCGCCGCCCCGTGGAGGAGTCCCATGTTCGTTGACTGGACCTACGCCCTCCGGGACTGGCCCACCTATCTCGACGCGGCCTGGCTGTCCCTGAAACTCTCGCTCGAGGCGTTCGCGCTCGCCTTCGTCCTCGGCCTGCTCGGTGCGCTGGCCCGCCGGTCCCGCTTCCGGGTGCTGCGGGCGCCGGCCGCCGTCTACGTCGAGGTCATCCGCAACACGCCTGTGCTGCTGCAGATGTTCGTCGCCTACTTCGCACTGCCGTCGGCGGGCCTGCGCCTCAGCCCGGTGCAGGCGGGTGTGCTCGCCCTCGGCGTGAACGTCGGCGCGTACCTCACCGAGATCTTCCGCGCCGGTATCCAGGCCGTTCCGCGCGGCCAGCGCGAAGCCGCCCGGGTCCTGGCCCTGAGCCCGCTGCGCACCTTCCTCCATGTGGTGCTGCCGCAGGCCTTGCGCAACGTCTACCCCGCCGTGGTGAACCAGCTGGTCCAGATCATCCTGGGCTCGTCGCTGCTGTCCGCCATCTCCGTGCCCGAACTCACCGGCACGGCCATGGTCATCAACTCCCGCACCCTGCTGACCGTGCAGGTCTTCGGCATCGCCGCCGTGCTCTACCTGGTCCTCACCAACACGGTCGTGCTCGTGGCCGGGCTGATCGGACGCGTCGCGTTCAAGCCTCCGCTGCGCCCCGCCGTACGGCCCCGCCCCCTGAGCGCCGTACGCCGTCTTCTGCCGGCGCGACCCGTGCGTCCCGTCCACAAGGAGGCCTGATGGACTGGTCGGTCATCTGGTCCAACCGCGACCTGTACGTCTCCGGGCTGTGGGCCACCGTCGTGCTGTCGCTCGCCGTGATCGCCACCGGAACGCTCCTCGGACTGGCCGTCGCGGCCCTGCGCACCAGCCGTATCCCCATCGTGGCCCAGCTCGCCCGCGCCTATCTGGAGGTCTTCCGCGGCACACCGCTGCTGATCCAGATGCTCTTCCTCTACTTCGGCGCCGCCTATCTGGGCCTGGTGGGCATCACCGTCTTCGGCGCGGCGCTGCTCGCCCTCACCCTCTACCAGGGCGCCTACATCGCGGAGATCTTCCGGGCCGGCATCGAGGCGGTGCCCCGCGGACAGTGGGAGGCAGCGCGGGTGCTGGGCCTGACCCGCAGCCGCACGTTCCTGAGCGTCATCCTTCCCCAGACCCGCACGATCGTCCTGCCCCCGCTGGTCGGCCAGTACCTCTCCCTGATCAAGGACACCTCCATCGCCGTGGTCATCGGCTACGTCGAACTGGTCCGCCAGGGCCAGGCCGTCATCGACCGTGTGGGAAGCCCCGCCACGTCCTACATCGCCGTCGCCGTCTTGTACTTCGTCATCTGCTACCCGCTGTCGCTGCTCGTGCGGCGCATGGAGCGAAAGGCTGTCACCGCATGATGATCACCGACTCCGCCGCCCAGCAGAAGGCGGTGACCACCTCACGGATCTCTCTGTCCGGCGTGCACAAACGCTTCGGCGACCTGGAGGTCCTCAAGGGCGTCGATATCGACGTGGATGAGGGTGAGGTCGTCGTCCTCATCGGCGCGAGCGGCTCCGGCAAGAGCACCCTGCTGCGGATCATGTGTGACCTGGAGCGGGCCGACGGCGGCGAGGTGTGGGTGGGCGGTGTACCCCTGCATGACCGCAAGCGCGCGCCCGAGATCTTCGGACACGTCGGAATGGTCTTCCAGCAGTTCAACCTCTTCCCTCACAAGACCGCGCTGGGCAACGTCACCCTCGCCTTGCTGAAAGTCAGAAAGCTCTCCCGCGCCGACGCCGAGGAGCGTGGCCGGGCCGCCCTGACCCGGGTCGGGCTCGCCGACAAGGCCGACGCCTACCCCGCACAGCTCTCCGGGGGCCAGCAGCAGCGCGTCGCCATCGCCCGCGCACTCGCCATGGACCCCGCGATCATGTTCTTCGACGAACCGACCTCCGCCCTCGACCCCGAACTCGTCGGCGAGGTCACCGGGGTCATGCGCTCCCTCGCCGAGGACGGCATGACCATGGTCGTCGTCACCCACGAGATGCGCTTCGCCAAGGACACCGCAGACCGTGTCGTCTTCATGGACGGCGGCGTCGTCCTCGAACAGGGCCCGCCCGCACAGGTCTTCGGCCATCCCGCCGAGCAGCGCACCCAGCAGTTCCTCCACCGCGTCCTCGACACCTGAGGGCTTCCTGCCAGTACTGACATCGCTTTGATGCCCGTGCGGCACGGTATGCCCGTGCGGACAGCGGTCAGGTCTGTGCCGCACGGGCGGCTAGTGGTCCCGCTGGCCGGTTGCGGTGATGCGGGAGATGGCCTCCAGGGTCAGGGCACGAGTGTGGGGTTGCGCGGACAGAGCCTCGGCGAGGGCACCTCCACCAGGCCACGCGAAGGCCGGCCGCATCGGCGACGAGCCCGAGCCGGCACGCCTGAATAATCACTTGTCCGTCGGACCGCTGCTCGGAATCATGCGCACGATGAGCGACGTGCCCGAGCGGTGGAGTCAGGCCAGCGTCTACCCCGACATGTGGGTGGACCCCGACGAGGATCCCCGCAACAGTGACGGAGTCAGCCCGGACGGTGAATTGGCCACGCTGCAGGACTTCCTGACGGGCTATCGACTGACCCTGCGTATGAAATGCGAGGGGTTGGACCCGGAGCAGCTGGCGCGGCGCTCTGTGCCGCCGTCGACCATGTCCTTGCTGGGTCTGGTACGCCATCTTGCCGAGGTGGAGCGGGACTGGCGCAACTGGATCCTGCCTGCAGACCCGGCGCCGAAGCTGTACGGCGCGGATGACGGCGACTTCGAGGCAGCCGTTGCGGAACAGGAGCTGGTGCAAGGCGCATTCACCGATCTTGCCCGCGAACAGGCGGCAACCGATGCGGTGCTGGCCGAGTATCCGGATCTGGGTGCGCGGGTGGGCCGCGACGGCATCGCTGTGAGGGAGCTGTGGGTTCACCGGATCGAGGAGTACGCCCGCCACTGCGGCCACGCCGATCTGCTGCGCGAATGCGTCGACGGCCGGGTGGGGCAATAGCGCACTCGACCCGCTGCGGCAGAGTAGGGCCTGTGTCTACCTACGAGCCGATGTCATGTCACCTCGAGACCGAGCGGCTGCGGCTGCAGCCGTGGGCGGAGTCGGATGCAGAGGAGCTTTGTGCCCTTCACGCCGAGCGCGGGAACGGGACTTCGACGGTCGAGCACACCCGGGCACTCATCGCGAAGGAGCTTGCCGCAACGGCCACAACGGGCATCGCCCTGCTGCCCATCCGGCGCCGTGACGAAGGCGACTTCATCGGCTACTGCGGGTTGATCGTCGGCCGCTCCACCCTTGAAGAGCCCGAGATCGCATATGAGCTGTTCCAGCGCGCGCATGGGCGTGGCTATGCCACCGAGGCGGCTGGCGCGGTGCTCGATGCGGCGATGGCAACCGGGCGGAGGCGGCTCTGGGCGACTGTCCGCGCGTGGAACACGGCATCGTTCCGTGTCCTTGAGAAGCTCGGTTTCGAGCGAGATCACGTTTCTGCAGACGGCCGCGGTGAGCTGGTATGGCTCACCCGCTCGCTGCCCTGACGCGGGTCGTGCCCAGGGGCTTCGTGCTGAACCGGTGGCCGGCTGCTCGCGTCAGTCCAGCAGTCCGAGTTCCGAGGCGGAGCGGATGGCCATCCACACCTCGGTGAAGGCGCCGGTGCTGGTGAGGTCGCGGCCGGTGAGCGTGCTGAAGCGGCGCAGCCGGTAGGTGAGCGTGTTGGGGTGGATGTGCAGGGCCGCAGCGGCGTCGTCGGTGCGCCGGTCGCGTTCCATCCAGGTGCGTACCGACAGCAGGAGCTGCGCGTCGTGGGTGATGTCGTAGCGCAGTGCCTCGCCCAGGACCTCCTCGACCAGCGCGTTCAGGGCCGCGGGGTCGTCGGGCAGCCAGCGGCCGGCGGGGTCGTCGCCGTAGCGGACCAGGGGGCGGCCGGACGCGGCGGCGCGGGAGGCCGCCCACCGGGCCTCGCGCTGGGCGATGCGCAGGGACGCGCCGCAGGGGAGGGGGCGGCTGGTCCCGGCGGCGACACCGGGCAGGGCCGCGATCGCGTCGCCGAGGCCGGGCGGTCCCAGCAGGAAGCGGTCTTCGCCGCGGTTGAGGAGGAGGTACGGCGCGTCGTCCAGGACGCGCAGCAGCGCTTCCTCGGTCACACCTCGGACCACGGTGAGCTCGGTCGTGCCCTCGATGGAGTGGCGCAGCAGGCGGCGTTCGGCGGCCTGCTGGTCCAGGGTGCCCTGGAGCATCTCGGCGAGGATCTCCGTGCCCTCGCGGCGCAGGGTCTCCCGCTCGGTACGGATCACCGCGAGCTGGAGCGCGGCCACTGTCGCTATGTGCTGGACCACCGCCAGCCCGGCCGGCTGCGCGCCCTCCCGCTCCAGTGCGATCAGGAAGCCGGCCGCGCCGCCCGGGGCGGGCACGGGCAGAGCGAAACCGCCGGGGATGGTCGGCGGGGCGTCGAGTGAGTCGGGGACCAGCGACGGCTCGGGGACGGGTACCCCGGGCAGCAGCGGCCGGCCCTGCGTGGTGCACAGGCGGATGTCGTAACCGGAGAGTCTCTCCAGGCGGCGGAAGAGCGTCGTGGTGTCCAGGTCTTCCGAGGCCATCCAGCGCAGCGCGCCGAACACCTGGAGCTGCGCCCCGAGCCGGTGCCGGGAATCCTCCTGTACGGCGGCCGCGACCTCCTGGGCCACCACGATGAACGGCACGGCCAGCGGCACCTCGAGCACGGGGATGCCGCGCTCCTGGGCCGTGTCGAAGAACGCCTGCCGCAGCGGCGGCATGTGCAGTTGCACAGACACGGCCAGCGCGGCCACCCCGGCGTCGTCCAGCCGCTCCAGGTAGGCGCGCTGCCCGGCGGCCGAGCGCGGCAGCGCCCGCCCCGTGGTCATGATGATCTCGGCCCCCAGCAGCCACGGGGTGGGATCCTCCAGCTCGCTGGCGTGCGCCCAGGAAACCGAGCGGTCCAGGCCGGCCTCGCCCGCGAGAAGCCGCAGCTGAAGCGCGGGATAGGACAGCACCTCCCGGACATTCACCCCACGTCGTTTGTTGTTCTCCACAAAGTCAGCCTAGCTCTTTGTGGCTGTCACGATTGAACGGTGGGGCGGCGCCCGCGCAGACTCGGCCATGCCGGGTGGTCCCGGCGTTTGCATGAAGGAAAGGCGTCAGGAAAATGACCGAAGCCCGTGGGCCTGTCGACTCCTCCCGGGTGCCGCGTTTCGCGGGACCCGCGACGTTCGCCCGGCTGCCCCGACTGGACGAGGTGGCGCGCGCCGACGTGGCGGTGGTCGGTGTCCCGTTCGACGCCGGCGTCTCCTACCGCCCCGGCGCCCGTTTCGGCGCCACCGCGGTCCGTGAGGCCAGCAGGCTGCTGCGCCCGTACAACCCCGGCCTCGACGTTTCCCCGTTCGCCACCCAGCAGGTGGCCGACGCCGGTGACATCGCCTGCAACCCCTTCAACATCGGCGAGGCCATCGAGACCATCCAGGACGCTGCGGCCGGCCTCCAGGCGGACGGTACCCGGCTGGTCACCATCGGTGGCGACCACACCATCGCCCTGCCGCTGCTGCGTGCCGTCGCCGCCCAGCACGGCCCCGTGGCGCTGCTCCACTTCGACGCGCACCTGGACACCTGGGACACCTACTTCGGCGCCGAGTACACGCACGGCACGCCGTTCCGCCGCGCGGCGGAGGAGGGCATCCTCGACACCGAGGCGCTCTCCCACGTCGGCACCCGCGGCCCGCTCTACGGCAAGCAGGACCTCACCGACGACCAGAAGATCGGCTTCGGCATCGTCACCTCTGCCGACGTCTACCGCCGCGGCGCCGACGAGATCGCCGACCAGCTGCGCCAGCGCATCGGCAACCGCCCCCTGTACATCTCCATCGACATCGACTGCCTCGACCCGGCCCACGCCCCCGGCACCGGCACCCCCGAGGCCGGCGGCATGACCTCCCGCGAACTCCTGGAGATCCTGCGCGGCCTGGCCGGCTGCAACCTGGTCGGCGCGGACGTGGTGGAGGTCGCCCCGGCCTACGACCACGCGGAGATCACCGCTGTCGCCGCCTCCCACGTCGCCTACGACCTGATCAGCCTGCTCGCCCTGAAGGACGTCACATGAGCAACAACGCTCCCGCTCCCGCCCTGAACGAGGTCGAGCAGTTCGGAGTCGAACGGATCCCGGACGCCGAACGCACCGCCGGGCCCCTGGACCTGTTCCGGCTCGCCTTCGGCGGCGCCAACACCTTCGCCACCTGCGTGCTCGGTGCCTTCCCGATCCTGTTCGGCCTGTCGTTCAAGCAGGGCCTGCTGGCGACCGTGCTCGGCCTGGTCGTCGGCTCGCTGATCCTCGCGCCGCTGGCCGTGTTCGGCCCGCGCAACGGCACCAACAACGCCGTGTCGTCCTCCGCGCACCTGGGCGTGCACGGCCGGATCGTCGGCTCGTTCCTGTCGCTGCTCACCGCGATCGCGTTCTTCTCGATCTCGGTGTGGTCCTCCGGCGACGCGCTGGTCGGCGGCGCCAACCGGCTCGTCGGCCTCCCGGAGAACGACGGCTCCTTCGCCGTGGCGTACGGCATCTTCGCGCTGCTGGTGCTGGTGGTCTGCATCTACGGCTTCCGGTTCATGCTCTTCGTGAACAAGATCGCCGTCATCGCCGCGTCGCTGCTGTTCGTGCTGGGCTTCTTCGCCTTCGCCGGGGACTTCGACTTCGGCTACCAGGGCGCCTTCGAGTCGATGTCGTCGCCGGGCTTCTGGCCCGCGTTCATCGGATCGGCGCTGATCGTCCTGTCCAACCCGGTGTCCTTCGGCGCCTTCCTCGGCGACTGGGCCCGTTACATCCCGGCCGACACCCCGCGCAAGCGGGTCGTCACCGCGGCGTTCGCCTCGCAGATCGCGACCATCCTGCCGTTCTTCTTCGGTCTGGCCACCGCGTCGATCATCGCCGCCAAGGCGGCGCCGTACATGGACCCCGCCGCACCCAACTACGTCGGCGGCCTGCTCGCGACCTCGCCCACCTGGTACTTCCTGCCCGTCTGCCTGCTGGCACTCATCGGCGGCATGGCCACCGGCACGACCGCGCTCTACGGCACCGGCCTCGACTTCTCCAGCGTGTTCACGCGGTTCAGCCGGGTGCAGGCCACGATGTTCATCGGTGTGCTGTCGATCGCCTTCATCTTCATCGGCCGCTTCGCACTGAACCTGGCCACGTCCATCTCGACGTTCGCCACGCTGATCATCACCTGCACCGCACCCTGGATGGTGATCATGATGCTCGGCTGGCTGACCCGCCGCGGCTGGTACGACCCCGACTCGCTCCAGGTGTTCAACCGCCGCCAGCGCGGTGGCCGCTACTGGTTCAACCACGGCTGGAACTGGCGCGGCATGAGCGCCTGGCTGGGCTCGGCCGTCCTGGCCCTGATGTTCGTCAACCTGCCGGGCCAGTTCGTCGGCCCGCTCGGCAATGCGGCCGGTGGCGTCGACATCTCGCTGCCGGTGGGCCTGGGCCTGGCCGCGATCGCCTACATGGCGCTGCTGTGGCTGTTCCCGGAGCCGCGCGCCGTCTACGGGCCCGAGGGGCCGCGCCTGGTGCGGTCCTCGGACACCCCCGTACCCGCGATCACGGGCGAGGACGGGACGCCCGCTCAGCCGGCGGAGGAACTGGTCTGACCCCGGCCCCGGCGGCGCCGTTCCACGGCGCCGCCGGGGGAGCCGGAGCCGGGACAGGCCGGACACGACCGCCTGGCGCACACACCCACGACTAGACCCGGTCCACACCCCCACGACTAGAAAGGCAGGGCCCCCGTATGACCGACGAGGTCCTTCAGGCCGCCGACGACCTGGTCGCCGCCTTCGGCGAAGGCCGGCTCGACGACTACTTCGCCGCGTTCGCCCCCGACGCCACCTTCGTCTTCCACACCACGCCCGAGCGGATCTCCTCCACCGCGGAGTACCGCACGCTGTGGCAGAGCTGGGTCGACGAGGACGACTTCCGCATTGTGGACTGCGTCTCCACCAACCGCCTGGTCCAGCACTTCGGCGACACCGCCGTCTTCAGCCACGACGTCAAGACCACCGTGAGCACCACGTCGGGCCAGGAGACCCTCGCCGAGCGCGAGACGATCGTCTTCCACCGCGACGGGGCCGGCCGCTGGCTGGCCGTGCACGAGCACCTCTCGCCCGCGTCCGGCAGCTGACCCGAACCCGTACGGGCCCCGGCAGCCTCCCGGAACCACCTCCGCAAGCAACGACACACCCCCGTGCACCGCCGGTGCGCCACCCAGGCGCCGGCGGGCACGACGACGAGGAAACAGGTCATGAGCGAGCTTCTTGCGCTGCGCAACCACATCGACGGCGCCTACGCGGACGCGGCCGACGGCCGCCGCCTGGAGGTGGTCGACCCGGTCACCGGCGAGCTGTACGCGCACGCGCCGCTGTCCGGCGCCACCGACGTGGACGCGGCGATGGCCGCCGCGGCCGCCGCGTTCCCGCTGTGGCGCGACGCCACCCCCGCCACCCGGCAGCGGCTGCTGCTGCGTGTCGCGGACGCGATGGAGGCCCGGGCCGACGACCTCGCCGACGCCGAGTGCCGCGACACCGGCAAGCCCCGGGCGCTGACCCTCACCGAGGAGATCGCCCCCGTCGTCGACACCATTCGCTTCTTCGCCGGGGCCGCCCGGATGCTGGAGGGCCGCTCGGCCGGCGAGTACACCGAGGGCATGACCTCGATCATCCGCCGCGAACCGGTCGGTGTGATCGCTCAGGTCGCCCCGTGGAACTACCCGCTGATGATGGCCGTGTGGAAGTTCGCCCCGGCGATCGCCGCGGGCAACACGGTCGTGCTGAAGCCCTCGGACACCACCCCGGCCTCCACCGTCCTGCTCGCCGGCATCATCGGCGACGTCCTGAAGGAAATGGACCTCCCTGCCGGGATCTTCAACGTGATCTGCGGCGACCGTGAGACCGGCCGCCTGATGGTGGAGCACCCGACCCCGGCGATGGCCGCCATCACCGGCTCGGTCCGCGCGGGCATGGAGGTCGCCGCCTCCGCGGCCCGCGACGTCAAGCGCGTCCACCTGGAGCTGGGCGGCAAGGCCCCCGCCCTGGTCTTCGCCGACGCCGACCTCGCCGCGGCCGCCGAGGGCATCGCCGCCGGCGGCTACTTCAACGCCGGCCAGGACTGCACCGCCGCCACCCGCGTACTCGTCCACGCCTCCGTCCACGACGAGTTCGTCGCCGCCCTGACCAAGGCCGCAGCCGGCACCCGTACCGGCGGCGGCGTCGACGACGAGGACATGTTCTTCGGTCCCCTCAACAACGCCGACCAGCTCGCACGCGTGGCCGGCTTCATCGACCGGCTGCCCGACCACGCCACCGTGCAGACCGGCGGCCACCGGGTGGGGGAGCGCGGCTACTTCTACGCCCCGACCGTGGTCTCCGGACTGCGGCAGGACGACGAGATCGTCCAGAACGAGGTGTTCGGCCCGGTGCTCACCGTCCAGCCCTTCACCGACGAGGACGAGGCCGTCGCCCTCGCCAACGGTGTCGAGTACGCGCTGGCCTCCTCGGTGTGGACCCGCGACCACGCCCGGGCGATGCGGATGTCCAAGGTCCTCGACTTCGGCTGCGTGTGGATCAACACCCACATGACCCTCGTCGCCGAGATGCCGCACGGCGGCTACAAGAAGTCCGGCTACGGCAAGGACCTCTCCGCGTACGGCTTCGAGGACTACACCCGCATCAAGCACGTGATGACCGCCCTGTAACCATCAGGCACGTCACGACCGCCTTGTGACCCACGGCGCCCGCGGCCGACTGGCCGACGGGCGCCGTCCTGCGTCAGGCGGTGAGCGGCGGGTCCCCACGGCGCGCGGGCGGACCGTGGGGACCGTACCGTCGCGCGCTGCACGACCGGACGTGGTCCGCCGTGGTCCGCCGTGGTCGGCGCCTCGGGCCGCTGCTCGGGCTACGACCGCGCCGCCGGTTCCGGAAGGACACCGTGCTCACGGTGGACGGCGCCTCGGTGCCCACCCGTGACCGTCACTGCGCTCGACGTAGTCCTGTGATGAGGAGTTCGACCAGCCGGCGTGCGTCATAGCGGGGGTCGGTGTCCGCGCCGATGCAGAGGTTGCCGACGCCGCGCATGAGTTCGTATGCGTCGATGTCGGTGCGGATCTCGCCTGCGGCGGCTGCCGCGTCGAGCAGTTCGGTGCACACGGGCACGAGCCGGTCGAGGAAGTAGGCGTGCAGCGTGTCGAAGCCGGCGGTGTCGGATTGCAGCACGGCGGCGAGTCCGTGCTTGGTGACGAGGAAGTCGACGAAGAGGTTGACCCATTGTCCGAGTGCGGCGTGGGGTGTGGGACCGGCCGCGAGCAGGGCCGGCCCGGCCTGGGCGCAGGCGTCGACCTGGTGGCGGTAGACGGCGATGATGAGATCGGCTCGCGTGGGGAAGTGGCGGTAGATCGTGCCCAGTCCGACGCCTGCCTTGGCGGCGATGTCGCGTACCGGTGCTTCCACGCCTGAGGTGACGAAGACCGCGGCGGCCGCGTCGAGCAACGTTTCCTTGTTTCGCCGTGCGTCCTTGCGCTGGGGCGGGGCTGCGCGCCCGGCGCCCTTGTCGCTGTCGTTCACCGCACCGCTCCCTTTGCCGTGGCTCTTGCCGAACCGGAACATCGTTCCGTATCGTTCCGGAACGAGGTTCCGTTTGCTCATGATGTCAGAGCAGGGTCTGGCAACCAAGCCATGCCCTGCCACCACGCTTCACCCGCGATGAGGAGAGACGGTCATGCAGTACCGCACCTTGGGCCGCACCGGTGTGCAGGTCAGCACCCTCGCGCTCGGCGCGATGAACTTCGGCAAGATCGGGCGTACTACCCAGGACGAGGCCACCGCCCTCGTCGATGCCGCCCTGGAGGCGGGGATCAACCTCATCGACACCGCCGACATGTACAGCGACGGAGAGTCGGAAGAGATGGTCGGCAAGGCAATTGCCGGTCGCCGCGAGGACATCGTTCTGGCCACGAAGGCGAACATGCCGATGGGCGACGAGCGCAACCGTCAGGGCAGTTCGCGCCGTTGGCTGGTCACCGCGCTGGACGACAGCCTGCGCCGCCTCGGCGTCGACCACGTCGATCTCTACCAGATCCACCGGTGGGACCCGAACACCAGCGACGAGGAGACACTGTCGGCTCTGAGCGACCTGCAACGCGCGGGAAAGATCCGTTACTTCGGCTCCTCGACCTTCCCCGCCTACCGCATCGTGCAAGCCCAGTGGGCCGCCCGCGAGCATCACCTGGGCCGTTACGTCACCGAACAGCCCAGCTACTCGATCCTGCAGCGCGGGATCGAGACCCACGTCCTGCCCGTGACCGAGCAGTACGGGCTCGGTGTGCTGGCGTGGAGCCCGCTGGCCTCGGGCTGGCTGTCGGGCGCGGTCCGCGCGGGCCAGGAGATCACCACCAGCCGCTCGAGGGCCATGCCGGAACGCTTCGACACCACCATCCCGTCCAACCGGGCCCGGCTCGACGCCGTCGAGCAGCTGGCTGTAGTCGCCGACGAAGCCGGCCTGACGATGATTCAGCTCGCGCTCGGCTTCGTGACCGCGCACCCCGCCGTGACCAGCGCGCTCATCGGCCCCCGTACGATGGCCCACCTGCACGCACAGCTCGCCGCGGCCGACACCGTGCTCACCGCCGACGTACTCGATGCGATCGATGCCATCGTCGTCCCCGGCACAGACCTCGCCGCACACGAGAAGTACGACACTCCGCCCGCGCTGCTCGATGCGTCACTGCGGCGCCGCTGATCGTCCGAAGAAAGCCCCATTCTCTCCCGCAGCTCCCCAGTCAACGGCACTCGCGCAGGCGCCCGGCGACAAGCTTCCTGCGGCTCGCCGGGCGCCCGCCGAGACGGACATGCGGCACCGCGTCGCGGACGAATGCCACGTATTCGCCGCAATCGACCTCGGCGAATCAAGGTCCACCCCTCCGAACGCATGGAACGCATGTCCCGCTCAAACCGGCGCGGCCTTGTCCCGCGCACACATGCCGCCGAGGGCCATGCCCTACGGACGCGGCTCCGGGTGCTTGTGCCGGTCGGCGACGGTCCGCACGATCGCGGCGATGTCGGCGCGGCTGGTGGGGGAGGAGTCGAAGTGGTTGTGCAGCGCGAAGCCTTCGACGAGGGCATCCAGGGCGCGGGCTGTCAGCGGGTCGAATTGCCGGGCCAGGGCGTTCCGGCTGGCCTGCAGCCAATCGCTCATGACAGTGCGCAGTTCGGGGTTCCGGGCCGCAAAGGCGTACAGCTCATAGGTGAGGAGAGGATCACGCTCGCTGCTCCATGCTCCGCCGCAGATGATGTCGACGACCGCTTCCTGGGCCTCCTCGGGGGTGCGGGCCGCGTCCAACAGATCGCGGTAGCGCTGGCATACGGCCTCGGCGAGGCGGGTGTACGCCTCGGTGAGCAGCTGATGCAGGTCGTCGAAGTAGTAGGTGACCGAGCCGAGCGGCACCCCCGCCGCGGCGGCGATCTTGCGGTAGGTGACTCGGACGGCGCCGTGCTCGGCGACCACGTCGAGTGCCGCGTCGAGGATGAGGTCCCGCCTGGCGGGGGCGGGGGTTGTGGGCGTGCTCTGCGTCATTACCGTAAGCGCTTCCTTGCTGCGGCGAACAGGCATGTACATTTGTCCAAGCCGGTTGGGCGCCGATGCCCGGGCTGTCAGCAGCCGTCCCAGCTCCCACGGAGAAGCATTCTCATGGACAAGGCCGTGCGTCGGCGCCGTCAGGCGCTGTTCCTGTTCTTCCTGAGTGCCGGCATCGCGATGTCGTCGTGGGTGACGCGCACGCCCGAGATCAGGGACCGGCTGGACGTCTCCACCGGACAGATGGGGCTGGTGCTGTTCGGGCTCTCGCTCGGCTCGATGCTGGGGATCAGCTGCTCGGGGCGGCTGGTGACCAGGTATGGGACGCGGCCCGTCATCGCTTGGGGGACATGGCTGCTCATCGTCGGCCTGGTCACGGTCTGCGCGGGCAGCCTTGCCGCGTCAATACCCGTGGTGACAGCGGGCCTGTGTGCTTTCGGCGCCGGCATGGGCAGCGGCGACGTGGCCGTGAACGTCGACGGCACTGCTGTGGAGCGGATCAGCGGTGTGACCACCCTGCCCGCATTGCACGGCTGCTTCAGCCTCGGCACGGTTTTCGGAGCCGGTGCGGGCATGGCGGCGACGACGGCCGGGGTACCGGTGCACTGGCACCTCGCTGGGGTCACCCTGCTGGCCCTCGGGCTCTTCCTCTACGCAATTCGCGCCGTCCCGGCGGGCACCGGCCGCGCCGCCCCCGAAGAGTCGCAGGAAGCCGACGGCGGCGGGCGGCGTCCGGCGCTGTGGAAGGACGGACAGCTTGTCCTCATCGGCGCGATCGTGCTGGCCATGGCGCTGGCCGAAGGCTCCGCCAATGACTGGCTGCCGCTGCTGATGGTTGACGGACACGGCATGGACGCCACATCGGGGTCCCTCGTCTACGCCGGATTCGCCGCCGCGATGACGCTGGGCCGCTTCACCGGAACCTTCTTCCTGAACCGCTTCGGCCGTACCGTCGTCGTACGCGCCAGCGCCGTCGCCGGTGCACTCGGCCTGCTCCTCGTGATCGTCTCGGACAGTGCCGTCCTGGCCGGCGTCGCCGTGCTGTTGTGGGGGCTGGGCGCCTCGCTCGGCTTCCCGCTGGCGCTCTCCGCCGCCGGGGAATCCGGCCCCAACGAGACGGCCCGGGTCAGTCTGGTCGCCACCATCGGCTACGTCGCCTTCCTCGTCGGACCTCCCGGCCTCGGCTTCCTCGGCGAACACATCGGCCTGCGGTCCGCCATGCTCGTCGTCCTCGCCTGCGTCGCCTGCGCGGCCTTCCTGGCCCCTGCGGTCGAGACCCGGCCCCGCACCACCATTGCGGCGTCAACGCGCGACGGCGCCACCGAGCCGACCTGCCACGGCTGACGGCGCCGAAGAGAGGACGTTCCAAGCGCCTCCGTGGTGCCCGCCCGCAGGGCGGTCGCCCGCGCAGCCGGCCGGACCGGCCGATGGCATAAGGTTCCCGCATGCAGCTGGAGGAGGGGCGAAAGGCCGCCGAGGCCGGGGACTGGGTAGCCGCGGGGCACGCCTTCGTCCGGGCCGCGATGGAGGGCAGTGCGGAGGGTGCCGAGCTGGCGGCCCGGGTGACCGTCGAGCTGGCGCCGCTGGCGGACGGCGGGTCGGCGGAGGCCGCCGCGCTGCTCGCCGGGATCTACCTGGAGTACTTTGACGAGTCGGCCCTGCCCATGGCCGTGCGTTATGCCCGCGCGGCGGCCGAGGCCGGGCTCCCGGCCGGACAGCGCACCTACGGGCACATGGTGGTGACGGGGCTCGGCGTCGAAGAGGACCGCGCGCGTGCCACCGAGCTGTTCCGGGCGGCTGCCGAGGGCGGGGACACCTACGGCATGTTCAACCTCGCCCAGTTGGTCGACGACCCCGACGAGTCCCTGCGGCTGCTGGAGACTGCCGCACGCGCGGGGATCGTCGACGCCGGCGCCGTCCTCGCCGACCGGCTGTCGGCACTGGACCGGGACGAGGAGGCGCTGGGCTGGTACGTCTGGGCGGCCGAGCGCGGGCACACGGGGGCGATGAACGCTGCCGCCTGCTGGTACCGCGACGGCTTCGGCACCACGCCGGACCCGGTGCAGGCCGTGCGCTGGTTCTTCGTCATGCTCGCGCACGGCGACGGAGACGGCATCCACGAGGCGATCCAGCTGGCGAAGGCAGGGGCCCTGGACGAGGTGCAGATCCGCGACGCCGGGCGGCTCGCCGGCGATCCTGGGGCGGCGGAGGCCCTGATCGGTACGGTTCTGGGCGGCGGCCGAACCTGAGGAAGCGCCCAGCCAGGCCTTGATCCGCCGGACCCTGACGAGGGGCCGCTAGTCTTCTGAGTCAGGAATTCTGTTCAGATGTGTAAGGTTGTGGGGTGGCGCGTACTGGGCGGCCGAAGGCCGAGTTGATCCTGTCGGATGAG